>DKLE01000119.1 GCA_002455605.1 Firmicutes bacterium UBA6648 | reverse complement strand
AAAACTATTATACGAGGAGTGTTGTAATGGAAAATATAAATAACAAAAAACAAAATTTGGAGTTCTGGATTTTTTCTTTGACAGGATTATTATTGGTTCTGACTACCAGCGGATTTGCCCGTATGGCGTATGGAGCAGTTCTGCCTTACATGCAGGCTTCAATGGAGCTGTCTAATTATCAAACGGGATTGATCGGCACGGTGATGTTTTTAGGATACTTATTAACAGTAGGTTTATCTGGTGTACTGGCACTTCGGTGGGGAGCAAAAGCAGTGCTGCTCAGCGGCGGATTGTTGGTTTTGGCAGCAATGGCCGGAATTTCTGCTTCAAGCCAGTTCTGGGTGGTATGCTTGTTTATGTTCCTTTCCGGTGCAGGGAGTTCTTTGGTTTTCACTCCGCTGATGTCCATTGTGATTGGGCGGTTTCCTCAAAAAAGAGGAATGGCTCTGGGGATCTTATTAAGCGGTGCAGGCATTGGAATGCTTCTAAGCGGATTTTTGATTCCTGTTATTATTAAACAGTTTCCTTCCATGGGATGGAGAGCTGTGTGGGTATTTTTTGCCGTTATATCACTGATTGTTTTGGTCATTGCATTTTTTATCCTTAAAAATCCAGATACTGTGAAGAAATCACAGGGAGATGAAAAGCCCCAGTGGTTAAAAAATCAAGAGCTGATGAAAGTGGCCGGCTTATATTTTTTTCTCGGTGTGGCTTATTTAATACCGAACTTATATCAAACAAGCTTTATGCTGAGTACAGGCTATTCCAATGAAGCGGCAGGATCTATTTATGCACTAGCAGGAATATTCAGTATTGTGGGAGGACCGATTTGGGGAAGTATTTCAGATAAGGCAGGACCACAGAAGACTCTCTTAATTGCCTGGTGTTTCGCGGTATTGGGCGATTTGCTTCCTATTCTTATGACTAATACAGCAGGCTTTGTTATTTCTTCGGTTATCTGGGGATCGTCAATTGGAGGCTTGGTGACATTAATACAGGTAAAAGGCTCAGAGCAAGTGCCTGCTCACTATGTTTCTGCTGCTATTGGTTTTATTTCAATCTTCTATGCTATAGGGCAGGCATTAGGCCCGGTGATAGCAGGCTGGATTATTGACCATATGGGGGGATTTATGGGAGCCTATGGCTTTGGCGCCTCCATATATTTCTTGGGATTGCTTTTGACGCTGGGACTGAAAAATAAATCTCAATATGCAGATGTGGAGAAAATAAAGTAATTTAAGAGTAGGTGAATAAATAGCCGTTCTTTTTCCAGCTTAGAGAAAGAACGGTTTTTTATTGTAAAATTTTTTAAGCGTTTAATTTATTTTTATGTGAACCAGAAAGATATCTATTACAATGTATAGATGAAGGGTAAAACCACATGTGGAGGAATTTAATTTGAAGGTTACAGAGATAGATAAGCTGGTTAATATAAATGGCAAAGACATATACAATTTTTGTAGGCAGCTGACTCAAAATAAAGAAGAAGCGGATGAACTTTATCAAGATACGTTTTTGAAGGCCATAGAGTTGTGCCACAAAATTGATAAGGATAATAATCCCAAAAGCTATTTAATGTCCATTGCAGTAAGGCTGTGGAAAAATCGAAAGCGCAAAATTGCCTGGCGGTTAAGAATAGCTCCGATGGAAAGCCATCAAGAGGAATTAGAGTATAATGGGAGTCAGGTAGATGAAATACATAATCCGGAAGAGGAATTATTGAAAAAAGAACAGGAAACCTTGGTAGCTAAATCTATTGGAAATCTAAAAGAGGAATATCGGGTGCCGATGTATTTGTACTATGCAGCAGAAATGCCATTAAAAGAAATCAGCCGAATTCTGCATTTGCCGGAGGGTACCATAAAGAGCCGGCTCCATAAGGCAAGGAATGAGGTTAATGGATATGATGGATAAAGAATTCGATCAATTATTAAAAAATGCCCTTTTCACTGAATTTCAACCAGATGATGAACTCAATATCAAGATTATGCGGAAAGCAAGGGAGAATAAAATGATAAATATGAAAAGAATGAGAAAATTTACCGCAGCAGCAATTTTATGTGTGCTGCTGGGCTGTACGGTAACCGGATTTGCTGCATGGAAGTTTTTGATGCCGCAAAATGTGGCCTTGGAATGCAGAGATAAAGAGCTTGCCAAAGCCTTTGAGAGTAAAGATGCGGTTATAATGAACGAATCCCAGACTTACGGAGGATATAATTTTACTTTATTAGGAGCGGTTTCAGGAGAATTTTTAAAAGATTTCTGCTCAGCCGGCAATCAAGTGAGCACGGCTAAAACCTACGCTGTGGTTGCCATTGCCAAGACTGACGGCGCCCCCATGCCAAAAACCTCAGAGGATTCTTACGGGAAAGAGCCTCTCTTTATTTCCCCTTTGATTCAAGGACTGAACCCAAAGGATTATAACATTGTTACAATGAATGGAGGGTATTCCGAAATCGTTAGAGATGGAATTATGTATCGAATCATTGAATGCGATAATATTGAGATGTTTGCCGATAAAGCGTTATATTTATGTATTAGCAATACTAATTTTTTTGAAACTGCAGCGTACAGTTTTGATGAAAAAACAGGTGTAATTACTTCCAACAGCAGCTATAAGGGTATGAAAAGATCGGAAGAG
>DKLE01000245.1 GCA_002455605.1 Firmicutes bacterium UBA6648 | reverse complement strand
TCGAAGTGGTCATAACGAGCCGCACTCGAAATGCGGTTGTCCGCAAGGGCACGTGGGTTCGAATCCCACCGCCTCCGCCAACAACAAACCCGCGTAAATCAAGGGTTTACGCGGGTTTTCTTATGCCTTTTTATTGGTGCTCAGTTTGGCTGATAGCGACTGTAATGCCTTATGGCATGTCTCAAGTACCGTTTTTTTACGCTCAATTCCAACATCAATATACTGCGCTGTAACAGCTTCAAATAGCAGCGTCAGCAATCAGACGGCGGTTGCCATTTTGGATATATTCCAGTTCTCCGCTGTCAATAAGCTCACGCAATTTATTTTCACCTATGCCGCTAATCCGGCTCATTTGTTCAACCATTTTAGCATAGGAAGTATCTGCGGTTGATTTTTCTTTTTCGCCATGGAAATACTCCCTTTCGTAAAATTGGCTAAAAGGTACCTTTATAAAAGACTTTAATTGAACTGCTATTCCGCTATTCTCAAACGTTCAACAACTGTTTGTTGTGCCATTTTTTTATAGCACAACAAAGGCACGACAGCAGTAATAGCAATTAGGGGAATAACACAGAGGGCTACGGGCAGTAAGGTAAAATGCCATGTAAAATAGTCCAATTCTGCCCCCATCATTTTTACCACCGTAACGCTAGATATCACGGAAAGAAGCAATGAACACAATACCCCCAACAAGGAATATCCAATTCCTTCAAAAATCAGCATTTCTTTTACCTGCTGTCCGGTCATACCCACAGATTGCAGCATGGCAATTTCTTTGTGTCGAGAGAGAATAGAGGTTGTCATAGAGTTTATAAAGTTCAAAATACCAATTAGGGCAAGGATTGCACAAAGCGCACCACCAATAATCTGAAACATATTTATCATATCTTGAAAAGTTTGACGTAGAGTTACTTTTGAATAATAATCCAAATTACTGTCTGTGTTAGTAGTATAATTTTGCAGCCAATTTTCAGTAGAAATAATATGCTCATCATCTATGTTAAAAACAGTTTTCATCGGCAGATAGTCAGTGGAACCCATATTGTTCAAAAACTCATTTGAGGGTAATACAAACGCAATCCCCATGTCAATATACAAAGGGGTTTCCAATGCCTGTGGCACATCTATGACAGCGAGAACTTCATAAATTTTACTTATTCCATTCCCGCAATTAACTGTAATGTTATCTCCCGGATGGTATAGCGTTAATGTACCGTCACCCATCATTTTCATAGGAGTTACATAGATACCATTCCCTGACTGCCATTTTTCTGTATTCAAATCTCCCTCAATGACCTGTAGATATTCTGCAAGCCATACGTCCAGCCCATAGAGATTTACGCCATGTTCTTTGCGGACTACATAATTTTCATAATCAGTGGCAACTGCTACAGATTGACCTGACATTTTTTTTAATAAATTTAAGGCTGTGTTATCAAGCGGTTGTGGAGAAGAATATAGGTAAATGCTTCCTATATCTTCCAGTCCATCTAAGCTCTCGGCTTGCTCTATAAAATCCTTACTCACATTTGCAGTATTAAATGGACTATTGCTGTTAATAACTGTTGCGTCTGAAACAGTAAAGTCAGTAAGACTTAAAGTAGACACAAATTTGTCAAAATCAAAAGAATTGACATAGGTATAAACACTATTAAGAAGTACGATACTTAACGCGCAGGATAGTGTGACAATTATAACTTTTTTCTTGCTGCGACCAAGGTTTTTCATCGCCATCATGATAGTGCTAATAGGTCTACTGCGCTTATTTTTTTTCTTGCCCGATGATTGTCCCACATATCTCAGAGCTTCAATAGGTGATACCCTTGCTGCCATTTTTGCAGGTTTCTGACAGCTTATAAATATAGTTAGCAAAGCAAAAATGATAGCTGCAAGGAATATAAAGGGATTTACAGTAACAATAATCTGCATATCTTCACTTAATATTCCTATAATGGACGGAAGCAGCACTTGACCAATAGGCCAACCTAAAGCCAATCCGAGAGGAATGCCAACAAGTGCTAAGCGAAACGCCTTTTTATATACGATTTTACAAATCTGCCTTGACGTTGTTCCAAGTGTTTTCAGCATACCATAAAAACGAATGTCCTGTGCAATAGAAATATAAAAAACATTGTAGATTAACAAGTAGCCTGCTATAAAAATCACCAGAACTCCAGCTAATACAGGTAATACAGTTGATAGATTTATTTCCGCTGCATTATATGCTGTATTCACGCTAACCCGATCATCCAGTTCATATTGTGTTTCAATCTCCTGTGCTTGCTTTTCAATATTCCACGCAGTAGGCAGCATGAAAATGCAGTCTATATACCCGGTAGAAGCCGTTACAATTCCGTCCGATTTACCATGAACAGCCGGAACCACTCTTTCAGTATAGGGTTCGGAAAGCAGGATAGTTTGTCGGTATGCCACAGAATCGCCATTCCAAATACCACACAATGTAAAAGTATTGGTTATTGTATCATTATCAGTAGAATAGGTTAATTCAATTTGCGTACCAATTTCATCAGGAATACCCATAGCGGCTAACACAATTCTACTAGTGGCAAGTTCATTTTCTTTTTCTGGAAGTCTGCCCATGTCTGGGTAATTAAATGTCCATTCTGCATAGTTTGTATCAGCCCAACGTACTTCGGTGGGTGTCTTATTAAAACAATCCCCAATAGCGTAACCAAAAATAATAGAATGACCAATTTCCTTTATTTCACTGTAAGAACTCAATGCGTTATATTCATCTAATGTAATATGTTTTACACCTGCATGGGCAGATGTACCAATCGTTCGCATATTGCTGTCCTGCATAGAGGATTGTAAACTAATTGCAATCGTGAACAAACTAGTAAAAAGCAAAGTCGCGAGTATGATTGCCAAAATGGCTACATAGTTTTTTTGAGATTTCATAGAGCGTTTCGCTAATTTCTTTAATATGCTCTCGTTATTATTTCTAAATAATATGTCATTCATGAAAACGCCCCCTTTACTCTGCAATCCTGCCGTCCTCAATGCGAACAATTCGGTCGGCTAGTTGAGCAATCTCCGTATTATGAGTAATCATAACAATCGTCTGATTGAATTTGTTGCTTGTCCCTTTTAGTAATCCCAAAACATCACTACTCGTTCGACTATCTAAATTGCCTGTCGGCTCATCGGCAAGAATGATTGCAGGCTTTGCGACGAGGGCGCGGGCAATGGCCACGCGCTGTTGCTGCCCCCCAGAGAGATTGTTTGGCATGCTGTTGAGCTTATTTTGTAGTGCAAGCATAGATACCACTTCGTTCATAAATGTTTTGTCAACTGTGTCGCCGTCCAATTCGACAGGCAGAACAATATTCTCATGCACATTAAGAACAGGAACAAGGTTATAATTCTGAAATACAAAGCCAATGTTACGCCTACGAAAGATAGTAAGTTGCTCCTCTTTCATGTGGGAAAGTTCTTTCCCTTTTATTGCCACGCTACCGGAGGTTGGAATATCTAAACCGCCTATCATGTTTAATAAGGTGGATTTTCCGCTACCGGAGGTACCGACAATAGCCACAAATTCCCCTTGTTCAATCGTGAGAGAAACGCCATCTAATGCTTTTGTAATATTTGGCGTTACGCCGTAATATTTTTTGAGGTCAATGGTTTGTAAAATACTCATAGTAATACCATCCTTTCTTATGATGGCTTTAGTATAAAAGGTAAACCTCGCAAAAATGTCACGTACTAGGATTTTTTTGTCTGCAAATTCTCGTAAAAACGTGACATTTCCACTTATATCATTCATGCGGAAGAAAAACAGAAAAAATAGACCCTTTACCGATTTCCGAGGTTACTTTGATATAGCCGCTCTGCATGGAAATAATTTCACGTGCAAGATATAGCCCTATTCCAATGCCAGGAGTGTCGTGCACTTGTTCTTCCCGATAAAACCGCTTGAAAATTGCCCCTTGATTTTGCTCTGCAATTCCTTTTCCTGTGTCGGTTATGCTTATTTTCAAATACATTTCTAAATTTTCAGCCACAACATGTATATTGCCGTTGCTCGGCGTGTATTTTACGGCATTATCAAGAATATTAAACAAAGCTTCGCTCGTCCACTTTTGGTCATGAAATACTTCCAATTTTTCCGTACAATCAACCTCAACATCAATATGCTTTTGCTCGGCATTTAGTAAAATACCACCCAATGCCGCTGCAAGGGTATCGTAAATAGGTTGTTTTTTCTTTTTTAGTGAAATAACGCCTGCCTCAAGACGAGAAGTTTTAATCATAGCTTGCATAAGAAAATCTAGTTTATCAAGTTGCCCTCCACAAGCTAACAAAAATTCCTTTTGTTTTTCTTCAGTCATAGACTTTTCCAGCAAGGTAGCGTTTACCATTTTTAAATTAGCAATCGGCGTTTTTATCTGATGAGAAATATCAGAAATCAATTCCTGTAAATCAGCTCTCTCCTTGTCAATACTGCAACGTTTATCCTGCATGACTGCATATAAACGTACCAACCGATGATTGATTTTATAAAATAGGTTTTCTTCCTCGGCAACCTGCGGCGGTTCAATTTCACCTGTCATCATATCGTCTAATTGTCGGCATAAGTGGTCTGAAAAAGCTGTCAGCTTCCGACGTATAAGAACAATCAACAACATGAAACAAAGATATACAAGGGCAGAAAATAGAAGCCCGACCCATATCATATTTATGTCGTCTGTCAGCAGATAGAGTGCACTAATCATTGACGCAAATAGCAGCACAAGTAAAGTGCAAACCATAATACAGGCCTTGTTGATAGAGAGTTTCGCAGTAGTCATTTCTTTATTCCTCCTACCCACATATAGCCCATACCATAAACCGTTTTGATGTACTGAAAATTATCAGTTTCAATTTTATTCCGTACTCGGCTGATTGCCGAAGTTAAGGCGTGTTCGTCAACAAAGTTACCGTCAATATCCCATAGCTTTTCAAGAAGCACCTGCCGAGTTAAAACAATTTGAGTGTTTTTTATCAGTACTTTCAATAAACGATATTCCATAGGTGTAAACGAAATAACTTCCCCTGAAAGAGTGGCGACCATTTCAGAAAAATTGACAAATAAATTTCCGTCATCGTAACAATCGCCACCGTATTGCTTGGAAAGACGGGCAAGCAACGCGGCAACCTTTTTTTGAAAAACGCTCATGGGAAAGGGCTTTGTCACATAATCGTCCGCACCCAACTCAAAACCGCGTAGCTGGTCACTTTCCATATCACGGGCTGTCAAAAAAATCACGGCGGTATCAGGACGGCTCTCCTTAATCTCATTACAAAAATCAAAACCGTCGCCATCTGGCAAATTGATGTCAAGAACGATAAGGTCATAGTCTTGTTTTATACTAAGCTGTTTCGCTATGCTTTTTGTCATGGCAGCGTCAACAGAATATCCGGCCGCTGTCAGATTATAGCAGAGAGTATTATTCAAAAGAGGGTCGTCCTCAACTACTAATATTCGCATAAAATCACTTCCTTTTTCTTAAGGTATCACAAGAATGTCGCAGAAATCTCACTGCAAGTTATTTTTGTTTTCTTTTTTTTCACTTGTCAATAGGTTTTGTTGCATCTTTGGGTATCAGCTACATACGGCTAAACCAAACCACATCGGGTATGCGGTTTTCCTCGCAAAGTGTTTGTACGTGCCGTTCTGAAATGCTCCATTTTGCTGCTTCCGAGGCAGAAATATAATCCATAATTACCCATTCCTTATTTTTTTGTTTTAATCTATATTATATACGGCAGACTGAATAACAACAAGAATATATATAATTTATTTAAGTTAATAAAATGATATGTGTAATCATATCTAAAGGGAAAAGGTGAGCAGTAAAATGTAATAGGGTGAAATGATTATGAAACGTGAAATTGACAAATACGTTTTTAAGGCTTTCGATCAAGCCGTAAAAGCAGCACGAAAAGCAAAGGGAATATCAAGAACCAGTTAGCAGACCAAATGCACATTGCCTCTCGATATATTTCGTCCATTGAAAACAGCGGACAGCATCCAAGCTTGCTTGATGATATGAGCGATAGAGGATTGCGGATAGTCACCGCCGCGGCAAAAGCGATTAAGGAAGTCGAAACAGAGGACTCGTGCCGCACACCCGGATAGGAACGGTTTACCCGCTTGAAACCCCTCGGCGCAGCCTATACAGGAAACTATAACTGAATGGCAGCTATGCAATGTAAGCCATTGCGTCCTGCTATGATATTATTGTGGGAAATTAAGAGGGTATCCGTTATGTACATATTATGGAGCACCCTTAATATGACCGACAACTTCCAGTGGGGGTGTCTGCTCAGAAAAAATGGAAAATGACTATTTTGCGCCCAGTGATAGAGAAAACACTCTAAAAAATAGGCTTTTCAAGCCCCTCGAAATGCGGTTGCCCACAAGGGCACTGGGGGTCGAATCCAACCATCTCCGCCAACAACAGACCCCCATTTCATAAATAACGCTTCCCTTACAGTTCATTTATCGTATCAGTTATCGCCATTTTCCGAATCCGTTTTGACGGAACATAGACCGCAGCAATAGCAGCAACGAAAACGAACAGAAATATTATCATTATAGGAATAACAGGAATACTCCAAGTGGCGTAGCTAAAGTGGGAGGTAATAAGATTGTCATATAACAACTTGCTAAGCAACAAACCAACCACACAGCCAACTATACACCCAGATAAAGCGTAGGTAAATGCTTCGGCAGCAATCATTTTTGTTAGCTGGTGTTCGTCCATACCGACTGCACGCATTGCTCCGTACTGCTTTATTCTTGCGGACACACTCATGGAAATACTGTTCATAATATTGAGTACAGTAACCAAAGTAATAATTGCTAAAAATCCATATACAAAGAACAAAAATGCCATATAAGTGCTGGTAGTGCGCTGCTCGCGCTTATCACTAAACATGTAATGTTCATCGACTACATTATGGATTGCTGTCACGTCCTCGTCCGTTGCGTCATTTGTTGTCTGTATCATAATAAGAGAATAATCAGTTATACCGGTCAGACGTGCAAAAGTCTCGCCAGAAGTGATAATCGTTATTTTACCATTTGTGCTGCCATCACTGCTGAAAGGGTCATATTTCAGTAAACCTGCAATTTCAAATTCCTCATTGCCTGCCCTTATTTTATCGCCTATCTTTAAGGGACTATCTTCGTCCCAGGTTGCAAGTACATAATTGCTGTCCCCATACACTTTTGAAATATTACTGCCTTTTCTAAGTTGCTTATCCTTTATAAGACAATCTAAATCAAATTCATCATAAGAAATAATATCAATCGTACTGGACAGAACATTATCTTTATTGAATTCAGCCGGAATATCAAAATTGCTCCTGCGGCCAAAAACACGTTTTACACCTTTCATTCCGCTAATCGTATCAAGCAACTTACTGTCTACAAAATTTGAACTGTCATTACTGGAAATGTTGATGTCCGAAGTATTCGACGATTGGGGCATAATGTAGCCGATAAACTCTATGAAAACGGAAAAACTCAAAAAAAGGATAATACTAAGTGCAAATGAACTTGTCATAAGTATCAAGTTTTTCCTTACTGATATTGCATGGTGGATTCCAAGGGCGGTTTCAATTTTAAAAAAGCGGTTATTCGTTGCATGGCGAATAATATTTGTGTTTTCTGAATTTCCCGATACTGCCGTTACGGGGGATACCTTAGCAGCTCGTTTTGCAGGAGAACTGGCGGCAATGAGAACCGTAACAACACCCACAATAATTCCGCTGATAATTCCGATTAGGCTTACTCTGAAAAGAGGTATATTTGAAAACTCCTCACCGACAAAGAAGCGTAATCCGGCACATAATCCCCATGTAATAACAATTCCAAGTATGACCCCTAACGGTACCGCAGTTTTGCACCAGTTAAGAGCTTCCAGTCTTACAAAACGGATAATCTGTTGTCTGTTCATTCCAATGCAGCGCATCATTCCAAAAAACCTTGTCCGTTGGGCGACATTGCTGTTTATACTGCTTGAAATCATCAATACTCCTGCAATCAATATCAGAATAAATAATACTGCCGCCACGGAAAATAACGTCTGTACAGTTGCATTGTTGCTTAATTCTTGAAATGACAGACTACCATGCTTATTCAGTAATCTTGTTTTCTCCATTCTAACGCCCATTTCTGCCATACTGAAAACAGCAGTGACCAAAAATACAGCAAAAATGATACACAGAAGGGTCATGCGGTTCTGCCGTCTGTGTACTTTTGCAGAAATCGGAATTAGGCTAAGATAGCTTTTCATTCCCGGCACCTCCCTAAATCGGCCAGTATGCCGTCTGACACTTGCAGTATCCGGTCTGCGGTCTGTGCGATACTTCGGCTATGGGTAATCATAACAATGGTCTGCTGATACTTTCTTGCCGCTTCTTTTAGCAAAGTAATCACTTCACTGCTGTTTTGCGTGTCCAGATTACCCGTCGGCCCGTCGGCAAGGATAAGTGACGGTCTCGTAATGAGCGCACGTCCTATTGCTACACGCTGTTGCTGTCCACCTGATAACTGACTGGGTAAATGGTGACGGCGTTCTTTCAAATTAAGTACCGTAAGTAGTTCCTCAAGATACTTTTTATCGGGCTTTTGATAATCAAGCAGCACGGGAAATATGATGTTTTGCTCAACATCCAATTCTGGAATTAGATTAAAACTCTGAAAAATAAATCCGATATTTCTGCGCCGAAAAATTGTCAAGCTACTATCTTTCATGGAAAAAATATCTTTACCATCAATAAACACCTTGCCGGAAGTGGGCGTATCAAGCGCACCTACCATATTCAGAAGTGTACTCTTGCCGGAACCGGATTCTCCGACGATTGCGACAAATTCACCTTTCGGAACGGAAAAGCTGATAGCTTTTAATGCATGTACGGAAGCTTCACCGCTGCCATAGGTCTTAGAAATTGATTTTACTTCCAATAAATTCATAGGTTATCCTCTTTCTTTCTTTCTTGATATTGAAAGATTATCATGTCAATCTTACTGTTATATGACACTTGCCCTACAATTTTGTAGGAATTAAAAAATTGATTGTAAAAGTAGTGCCAATACCCAATTCGCTGTCAACCTCAATTGTTCCGCTGTGTGCTTCAACAATAGCTTTCGCAAGTGGTAACCCAAGCCCGACACCTTGTGTATCTTTAGAAAAACGACTGCGATAAAATCTTTTAAAAATATGGTGCAAATCCTCTGGGTGAATACCGCCTCCGTTGTCTTTTATGATGACTTGAATAACAGACGCAAGTTGTTTCCATTCAATATGAATAGCATTTCCTTTTTGCGTATGGTCAAAAGCATTTTTAACAATATTACTGATTGCTTCAATCAGCCAATTACGATCACATAATAAAGTAACGTCATTATCACCAGACAGATATATTTCCTTTTTCTCCTGATCGGCACGAAATGAAAAGTGCCTTTCTATATTGCCCATCATTTCAGATACATTTTCTACAGTTTTCTCAATCATGATTGTTCCGGCATCGAGTTTTGTAATTTTCAAGAGGTTCTGCACAAGTGTTTCTATTCTGTCAAGTTCCTGTTCTGAAAGAACAGTAAACTCTTTGATTGTGGGAAAATCCTTTGCTTCTTCCTGCATAATACCGTTATAAATGTTAAGAGCAGCAAGCGGAGTTTTCAACTGGTGGGAAATATCGGATATGGTAGCTTTCAAAAACTTTTTTGCGTTCTCCTCATTTTCAGCATGAGCATTCAAAATAGAAACTAAGGAGTTTACTTCATGAAATAGTCTATATATCTCACCCTCATCGTTACATTCGATACGTGCATTTTGATTTCCAGAAATATATTCTTTGATTTGCATTACGGCATTTTCCATGATTTTATTTTGTTCCTTGAAATACCAGTACCCGATTGCCAATATTGAGATACCCATGCATAAGGAGCATACCAGTATACATAGTATTGCGTTTTCAAATTTCAAACCTATAAAAGCAGTAGAAAGCAAAGTAAATACTATTATGAACAGCAGTTCCCAACAAAAAAGTAATTTGATTTTTTTGTTTGTCAGTATTTTCATCACACACCTCAATCAACAGCATTCCATTTATACCCCATACGTCGAACCGTCACTATTTTTTGAGGTTCGCTCGGATTATCTTCAATTTTTGTACGTAGCCTACGTATATATACGGTAAGGGTATTGTTATCTATATAGCTTTCGTTGCAATCCCATAGTTTGCTTAAAATTTGTTCCGGCGAAAGAACAGTATTTGGATTTTCCATAAACAGGAACAACAATTTATACTCGCTTGCTGTTAGGTCAAGCGGCTCTCCGTTTTTATAAACTTCTCTTTTTAGCAGTTGTAGGTTTATACCATTAGAGTTTAATTCGGTATCTGCCTGATTAAAATTATCACTTCTGCGAAGCAGAGCATTTATTCTTGATAGAAACACCGCAAGTTTGAAAGGCTTTGTAATATAATCGTCGCCGCCTATATCCAATCCCATTATAATGTCTGTTTCCTCATCAGCTGCAGTAAGAAACATAATGGGTATCTTTGATGTTTTACGAATTTTTCTACATAAATCGTAGCCGGAGCCGTCGGGAAGTGACACGTCCAAAATTACCAAATCGTATTTCCTATTTATCCATAATGTTTCTGCTTCAAGGCTTGTACGGGCAATGTCTATTTCGTATCCTTGCTTTTTGATAGCAAAGGATAAACCACTAATTAAACTTAAATCATCTTCAACAAAGAAAATACGTTTCATTTGTTTTCACCGTTCTTTGTTTTATTACCTCTGTATCGTCCGTCAGACGGTTTTTTAGCATCAACTGGAACAAGCCATGTATTTCCCATTTTTTTTGCCCCTTTAATCCGTCCGGCAGAGCAATGGTACACTACCATTCTGTCTGTGATTCCCCAATTTTTCGCTGATTCTTTTGTTGTTATATAATCCATACATCACACCTCCATAGCTTTATTATATTTCTTTTGACGGAAATATACAAATAATTATTATGACTTATTTTTATCATGTATAGAGGTGTGCAATCATATCCATAAGAAAAGGTGAACGATAGCCGGAAGTATCCATGTTTTCTCAATCAATACCGTTTACCTGATTTTTTACTAAACCATCAACCTTATAGAAAATTCGGCGTGTCAAAATGCTAATTCCAATCACTACCAATGCGGCTATATAAAAGGGTAGGTATACGTTGTTTCCAATGTGTTCAAAGGCGATTCCGTAAATAAACTGGCCGACAGGATTCGTACACATACAGACGCAAACAACACACGAAATTATTTTTCCGATTAGGTGTCTTGGCGTTACTATCTGGAAATATGACATAAGTTGGATTTGAAACAGCGTTGATAACACCATTAGCAAACCAAAACCACCAATCATCGTAATATAGATTGCTATTGGACTACTAAATATTTGAAGTGCAATTCCACCCAAAAGGATAGAAAAAGCGCACCCTATTAAGAGAAATGGACTTACCTTTGCGTTCAACTTCTTAGATAAGATGCCTGCGAGTAGGCCGCCCAATATTGAACCAGCGGCAATTATACCTTGAGCATATCCATACAATCGATTAGCGGCGTCTGCGGAAAAGCCTAAATGCTGTGTGATAAGAACAGGCGCACTTATTAAAACCAAAGATGTCAAAAAGAGATTAATGGCGGCATAGACTAACGACATTTTCCAAAGGACGGGTTGTTTCTTAAATATGAAACTGAAACTATCATTAAGGTCGCTAAAGCCGGTGGAAAATATATTTCCTTTTGCTTGTGTTTTTTCAAATGGAATATAGATAAAGATTTCCATTACCGCCGACGCAAAAAAGCAGATAATACTAATGTATAAGATAGGCGTCAATCCAAAAACGGAGAACAGGATTCCACCAATTACCGGACCGGCCATACTTGCCATCAACAACGGAATTAGCTTGCATGATGTGTTCTGTATCTACCAAAACTGGCACACTAGCCTTTACTGCTGGTTGATACACACCCTGTATGCCGTATAGAATAATCAACGTAATTCCTATGAGCGATACAATGTCTGTTTTCCCAGCCAAAAGACTGAACAGTAAAATTAACGCTGATGTGCTGAAATCCAATATCACCATGATATTTCTCTTGTTAAGTCGGTCGGCGATGATTCCTCCTACTGGATATAGCACCAACATAGGAATAAAGGCCGCGGCTGAAATTGTTCCGAATAGGGCAGCCGAACCCGTTTGAATTAATAGGTAAAGCGGTAACGCATACCTTAAAATTTGATTGCCAAATATAGAAATAATTTGGCCTATTGCGACAAGTATAAAATCCTTTGAGTAAATTGTTTTCCTTTGCATTATAGTTGCTCCTTTAGTATTATTATGTCCTGGGACGCAATAATACTTTATCGCGTTTTTGTGTCCTTGTCAACTAAATGCAGATAGCAAAAGAGCAGCCCGTTTCCGGACTGCTCTTAATTCAAAAAATTAGCAACCATGACAAAATTACATTTTGTCCGGCCCGAGCGAATCAGCATCTGAACCTTGCTTTGCGATTTCCATATCCAAATGTTTATTATATCTTTCAGCAAAACGAATCATAATGTCATATTGCTCATCCGTCACTTGCTCAAAAACAGCTTTATCCCTCTCCTGAAATTCTTTATCTAACTCTTTGTGAATTTCATTGATTAATTTTCCCTGTTCAGTCAGTCTGAAATAAATTTCCTTTTTGTTATTAGGTTTTTGGTAGCTTTCTATAAGCCCCTTTTTGATTAACCTCTTAGTCAATTTACTTATGGCACTTTTTGTCATGTAAAAGGATTCCGCAAGTTCCGTTACGTTAGAATCTGTATTCTCCCCAATATATTCAATACAATGTATTTCAGAGGGGGTATAACCATTAAGGCTGGCTTTCAACTTAATGCTATTGAGCCATATTTTCTTATTAAATATGTCCCAAAATCCTGTCATAAGCTGTTCTTCTTTATTCATGGCTTAACCTCCCAATCAGTGATTTTTAAGAATATTATATTGATTTTTTGTGTCCTTGTCAATAATTGGAGTCCCTTTATTGAATTATAAAGTGGAATGATAGTGCATATTTATAAGCTATAAATCACTCACATAGGCGATTACCGGAACTATGGTTCGCTCATCCTCAAAACTCACTTTTGAATTATAAGTATCAAGAAATTCTTTGTCATCTGCTTCTCGTTCAAACTCAGGCTTTCTTTGAATCGTCCTTTTCATCATAGCCATCATGCACTTATGGAGAGGACTAAGTTTTTTGTAGTCTATCCCTCCTCGCAAATGGAAGAATTTTGTTTTTGAGAGAAGCTCAAGCGTAAAGTTTTTATTTATGATTGCACTGTAGTCTGTTGAGTTGGGATCTGCTAATCCAACGGTAAACACAATAAGGTTTTTACAAGGATTTTGAGTAACCAGTTTTACGCCTGCAATACCACCTGCATACAGACCGCCACCATAGATAACTACGTCGTATTGATTTAAAATGTCTGGCCCAACCATATGGGCCGCAAATAAATCTGCATTCAATGCTGAAGCAATCCATTCAGCGTATTTGCGAGTTGAACCGTACTTTGATACGTATGCGACTAAAATCCTTTTAGACATTGACTGTCCTCCCGTCTATTTTATCTAAATTCTCAAATATCCTCATTAATGAACCGCTTAAATGGGCAATTTCATCCATGTTCATGCCAGAGAACATGCTGTCCACAAACTGCGTTGCAATTTGCTCATTATCTTTGTCCCATTGCTTGCATTGATCACTTGCAGCTATCCTCATGGCTCTGCCGTCTTTCTCGTCATTATGGATTATGACAAAGCCTTTTTCAGCCAGCTTCATAACAAGCTGTTTGGTGTTTTGATGAGAAGTATCGCAAGCGGCCGCAAGTTGCTTTAGTGTCGGTGGCTGTTCAAACAATCCCAGTGCCAGAATTACAAACCATTGCTTGGCAGTTAAGTCTTTCATCTGTGAATCCATTTTGCTTTGAAGACGATTAGCAACGCGGAAGAGATAGCCAAATATTATCAGCCTTTTATCCATCATATCGAAATTGTACATCAATATCCTCCTTATAATAAGTAATATATTACATATATAGGTATCATATTACCTATACACATCTTTTGTCAATAAATATATAGGAAAAGACATAGATTTCCACAAAAAGGAAGGGATATCTTCTGTTGTGCATCAGGGAGAAGAGGCTTGCTCCTTACCTTTGGCAAATTTCTCTAAAGGGAATCTGTAGGATGTCAGCAGAAATGCATAGAGAGGAATTATATAACATTTGTATTTCAGTCGTATTACCATTTGGTTATAGAAATAGATTTTTGTCGTTACCTCTGTTATAATCTGCAAGAGTAGAATTATAACTTGTTTTGGAAAAGAAGGGATTTTTATGACAAAAAAAATAAATTTTGCAGTTGTATTTATATTCATAATGTTTTTTTGTACAATCACGGGAGAAACAGTTGATGCAGCAACCCCCGATGACGTTAAGCTTGTAATAAATAATGAGCAAGTATTGTCAGATGTGATGCCTTTTATTCAGAACGGCAGGACTCTTGTTCCGGCGAGAGCAGTTTTTGAGGCTCTTGGCGGAAAAGTAAAATGGGATCAGAGTAATTATACCGTTGGCATAGAGTACGACACTACTACCGTGATTCTTAAAATCAATGATACGGTTGCAACGGTGAACGGTAAGAAGAAAACAATGGACGTTCCAGCTACAATTAAAAATGGCAGGACCATGATCCCTGTCAGATTTGTAGCAGAGGAGCTGGGATTTCGTGTTGGATGGATTAACTCCACAAGGACAGTCACAATTATATCCCCTGAAAAGCCTGAAACAAGTCCTGAGATTACAGGATACGTTACAGAAGTTTCTGTGGAAGAGGGAATGTCGAAAAAAGAAAATACAATAGTAACTGTTCAGATGTCGGAACCCATCAAAGCACCGGAGGGATATTCGACAATGATGTTGAACTCACCTAATCGATTTGTTCTGGACTTGAAGGGATTTCTGGTAGATTCGGAAGTATCCGATTTGACCTACGATCGGAAGGAATCTCCATTAACGGCTGTAAGGGCTGCCGCTTATAATGAAAACACGGTCAGGATCGTATGTGATTTAAAGGAAGCAGCAAGTCCTGCTGTAAACTTGTCTGCGAATGGAAAAACCTTAAGGATTTCCTTTAGCACTATCAGCACCTACTTTAATCCCATGGATGACGGAAAGCTGGTAGTAATGCTGGATCCGGGCCATGGAGAATCTACAGCAGGAAAACGAAGTCCTGACGGTTCGCTGAGAGAATACGAATTTAACCGTGCCGTTGCAAATAAAATGAAGAACTTGCTCCAAGCCAAGGGAATAGAAGTGATTTTGACAGTAAATGATGATTCTGATCCCAGTTTGGCGGACAGATGTGAACGTGCAAACAATTCCGATGCCGATATTTTTGTCAGTATACATGCAAACGCTTTTGGTAATGGCAAAGAATGGACAAGTGCAAATGGGTGGGAGATTTATCATTACCCGGGGAGCTTTCTGAGTAAGCAGCTTGCGACGTCCATTTCGAACTCCAATTTTCCAGAGATAGGGATCCATAACCGGGGTATCAAAACAGCGAATTTATATGTTATTAAAAATACATATATGCCGGCTGTGTTGATAGAGCATGGATTCTTTACAAATGCTGAAGAAATCAAACTTTTGAAAAGTGATGAATGGAGAGAAAAAGTGGCACGGAATAATGTGGAAGGCATCGTGAACTTTTTAAATTCTTATTAGTAAAACTCGCAATAGATGGTGGGGCATAATCCAGACATTTAAGGGCATGTTGGGAGAGGGAGAAGTGTTTTATGCCACAAAATCTTTTTTGTGTTATTGCTTTACAAGAAAAGATGAAAAAGGTTTATCCCAAAAACACGAGTAGATTCAAGTCTTTTATGAGTTTTCGCTATAAAAAGCGGAAACTCGTTTTTTCTTTATCAGTCTAATTTTTTCTTTTAGATCCTTTTGGAATTTCCATACTATTATCTGCTTTAAATAGGTATAAAATATCATAGCAAGGGGTTGCATCTGCCTTTCCTCTAACTGTTTTGGAGAACTATTGTAAAATTGAAGAATACTTGTTAGAATTAGCATTAATGGCGATATTCATAGTTAATATCAGTAAAAATCTATAATAGTAATTCAGTCTTAACTCAGAGAAGAATATTTATTCGATTCTAATTTACAACGAGGAGAGGATAAGAAACATGAACAATTACTATGGCGAAAAGTTAAATTCTCAAAAGCTATTTCAGGTGTATGAAACCCAAATCCCACGCGTCAAGCAGTATTTACAAGCGGAGATAGACTTTGTCAAGAAAAGTCTATCAAAGACACAAAGCGTTTTAGAACTTGGAGCCGGATACGGCCGGATTGTTAGGGAATTGGCTCCTCACTGCGGCTCTATAGTCGGGATTGATATCTCGGAGGAAAGCGTTGAGTTGGGCAGGGAGTATCTCAAAGACTATCCTAACGCAAGCATGGTTGCGTTGGATGTTCACAAGATGGAATTGACTAAGCCCTTTGATATCATTTTTTGTCTGCAAAACGGGTTGTCTGCCATGGGTGCTGATTCCACCGTCATTCACAAAATCCTTGAAACATTGGCCCCAGGAGGAACAGCCTATTTCAGCAGTTACAGCACTAAATTTTGGGATTTCCGCCTTAAATGGTTTGAGGAGCAGGCCGCTAAAGGACTTTTGGGGGAAATTGACTATGCCCAAACTCAAAACGGCGTGATTATTTGCAAGGAGGGCTTCAGGGCGACTATCCATTTGCCCGAGGATTTTCAGAAAATCGGTGAGGAGTCGGGATACCCCTATCAGGTGCAAGAGGTGGATGAGTCCAGCGTGTTTCTTATTATCCATAAAACTAACCGAGCAAAATAATATCTGCTATTTCCTTTGTGCTTGCTCTGCTGTTCTTCGTATTATTTATCATGGCAGATAAGCCACAATTCCAGCGAACAATAGTAGCTAAAGAAGGTCTATGGCAACGAATGAATTTACTGTTTATGTCAGTAAGAAATATTTTACTGTTCCAGGTTTCTTTGATATGATTTGATCAGAATAAATTTCCCTCAAAGTTCGGCATAAAAAGGAAGAGGAGTTGAAAATGGAAATCAATAAGGTATGGGCAATATATTTTAGCCCCGTTGGAAACACAGAAAAAATAGTGGTTTCTCTTGCAGAAGCCATGGGAGAGAAACTAAACCTGCCAGTAGAAAAGTTGGACTATACCCTTCCAGCTTCAAGGAAAGAAATAAATTCTTTTAATAAAACAGATTTGGTGATATGGGGAACTCCTGTTTATGCAGGAAGAGTACCAAATAGACTGTTACCGTATATACAAAATCATTTTATCGGGAATGGTGCTCTCGCTGTACCGATTGCCATATTCGGTAACCGCAGCTTTGATGAGGCCCTGATTGAACTTCGTAATATTTTAGAAGATAATGGATTCCATACGATTGCAGGAGCTGGTTTAGTGGCTCAGCATGCTTTTTCAAAGGTTTTGGCAGTTGGACGGCCGGATCAAGCCGATTTGGAGAAGATAGAAGAGTTTTTAAAGAAAATAGTTGACAAGATCAGTATACTCAAGACCCCCTTGCAGCCTATTGACGTAAAAGGCTGCAATCCTCCAGAGGTATATTATACGCCAAAAGGGCTTGATGGAAATCCTACGGTATTTTTGAAAGCCAAGCCAAAGACTGATATGGAAAAGTGCAATAGCTGCGGTGTCTGCATTCGTCGATGTCCGATGGGTTCTATTAATAAAGAAGATCCTTCTGACGTAATTGGAATATGTATTAAGTGCCATGCATGCGTAAAACGGTGCAGGCAACATGCAAAATATTTTGATGATGAGCAATTCATATCACATAAACTGATGCTGGAACGAGATTTTGCTGGCAGGGTAGAACCTATGTTTTTTATATAACAATTAAAACGACTTTTCCGCAAAAAGATCCGCTCCTTTTATTCATAAGTCCAATTTCTTCTTTTAGAGCCTTTTGGAATC
>DKLE01000125.1 GCA_002455605.1 Firmicutes bacterium UBA6648 | reverse complement strand
AATGCTTATAGAAGTCACCTTCTGTACACTGTTCCTTGTGTTCCATAAAATCTATTTTTAACTATTCTGCCTTTTTTATTCTTTTTTTAAAATATTTTAGTAAAATTTAGTCTTAAAAGACAAAAACCCAGTAATTTCAATATTACTGGGTGATTTTTTTTGATTCTATTCATTTTTCTTTTATAAGTTGTAATTTTTCTTCCAGTCTTTTCGCGCTCATTTTAGGATTAACCGCTTTTTTCGTCTCCATAGCGATACTTGAAGCGGCCATTCCATAAAAGGCAGTCTCCACGATATCTCTTCCCTTCACAAAACTATCCATTATCGCTGCCGAGAAGGCATCTCCGGCTCCTGTTGCACTGGCAACCTCAGCTCTTTCCGGAGCTATAATTCCTTCTTCCTTTGCATCTTTATAATATACGCCTCTGGCATTCAGCGTAATGAAAACTCTTGTTACACCTTGATTAATAAAATAAGTCCCTGCTGCTGACAAATCCTTTTCATTAGAAATGTTCATTCCCGATAAAACTTCTGCTTCTCCTATATTGGGCTTTATCGTATGGAACTTTCCCATATGATTTTTTGATCGTTGGGCTTTTGGCGCTGAAACAGGATCTAAAAACAAAGGCACTCCCGAAAGCTTATCCATGATATAGGCCTGAACATCATCGGTAAGGTTGGCATCAATCCCAACCATCTTAGAGTTTTTAAGAAGGGGCAGGGCTTGATCTATCATATGAACCGAAATACGCTCCAGCACATCCATATTACAAAGAGCCAATTCCATATCATTTGTATTATTTAAAATAGACAAATACATGGCGGTATTCTCGTCCTCCAGCATATGAATGTTATGGGTATTCACCCCCAGATCGGCCAATTCTCGTGCAGCCATTCTTCCTACAAAGTCACTGCCTACCGCAGATACAAAAGATACCTCGGCACCCATTCGAGCCAAATTTTCCGCAATATTTCTCCCAACGCCTCCATAAGAAATAGTGATTCGGCCCGGATTGGATTCCCCTCTTCTAAGGGTATCATAGGGATTCCCCTCTATATCCACCGCAATGCCGCCTATAACTGTTATATCACTCATACTAAAATGCTTCCTCCAATAAATTCTCTCAAAATCGAATTGTTGGCTATTATTGAATCATCTTCAATGGCCTCAAAGAAATTCAAAAATTTTAAAAGTCTGGCTGCTTCTCCGTATTCCGCGTCTTCTTGTGTGATTTCTTTCAATAAAGGTTCCGCATATTTTTTCAGCACAGAGATTTCATACAAATGTACGGAATTAAAAAAAGCATCCGCTTCATTACTGAAAGGGAATATATTCTTATCTTCTCCTGCCCGTACTTTAGGCCATGCGTTGATGGTGCTTTTAGCAGAATGACCTCTGAAATTATAATCGCGAACCATTCTCCTCAGCATGCGGGCATCTGTGGTAGGAATTCTGTTATGGGCATCTATATTCAGCTGAGTTAACGGACTGATATAAATCTTAAATTTTTCTGCATCCGGAATGAGTGCTGTTAAGTTTTGATTCAATGCATGAATTCCTTCAATAATAATAGGCTGATTATCTGTAATTTTCATAATACGCTTTCCGAATTTTTTATGTCCATCCATAAAGTCGAAGCTAGGCAAATCCACCTCTTCACCAGCCAATAAGGAATTCATATTGGCATTAAAGAGCTGTATGTCAATAGCTTCCAAGTCCTCAAAATTCGGCTCTCCATGCTCATCTAAAGGCGTATGCTCTCTTTCTACAAAGTAGTCGTCGGTACCCATATATAAAGGCTTCAAGCCATTGACCTTAAGCTGTATTAACAACCTCTTTGCAAAAGTTGTTTTTCCCGAAGAAGACGGTCCGGCTATTAAAATAATCCTCTTTTTTTCCTGTTTTATCATGTCTGCAAGCTCCGCCACTTTTTTTTCATGCAGCGCTTCCGAAAGCTGTATCAATTCTTTATATTCACCATTTTTGACTTTTCGATTTAAATCTTCTACATAGGAAACCTCCATCAGCTTTCCCCAGTTAGTGGCTTCCCCGAAGGCTCCATACAATTTAACTTCATCCACATATTCCGGTATAATGTTGGGATTCTTGGGATGAGGAAATCTTAGCAGTACACCTCTTCTGTACTTTCTTAATTCAAAATGCTTTACATATCCCGTAGATGGTACCATCAATCCGCAAAAAAAGTCTTTATATCCATCCAATGAATATAGCTCGCCCTCCCTAGTAAAAGGCAAATCTGCATCAACCAGCTCCTGCATCCTTTTTTCGATCCCATCTATCTCAGCCTGGGTGACCGGCTGCTTTCTTCTTATCATGGTATACAAACCTTTATTAATGGAATTTTGTATTTCTACCACCGTTTTTCCCAAGACATCGGTGACTGCTTTTAAATATATCAGTGACAGGCTGTATTGATAGATCAGATTGGCAGACTGATTTCTCATATCCAATAACTCTATTTTACAAGGCTTATCAATCTCATGAGTAAGCGCAACAATTTCATTGTCCACCCGTGCTGCCAGCACAGTATATGGCAGATTATCCTTCACTTCCTTTATAATGTTTTCAACGGTAGAATTTCCCTTTATTTTAAAATGTATTTCTTGTTCTCTCGGCCCTTTTTTTAGCAAAATTTCCATAAATTACATGTCTCCTTTTTGCAATATTTTTTATTATATCATAAATTCTAATGAAAGTGGTTAAAATACTATTTGGAAAGGAGTGATAGCTTTGAGAAATTTAGTACTTGCACTTATTATTATCGGTGCTATAAATTGGGGTCTTATTGGTTTTTTCCGATATGATTTGATTTCTAACATCTTTGGCGCAAATTTTGAATTAATAAGCAGAATTATCTTTGCACTCGTTGGTATCTCTGGGCTTTATGCAATCACATTCTTTAGAGGTAACCAGACTCATTCTTAATCGTACTTTTCAAAAGCAAAAGGACAGCTCTCTGCCAAATGGCAGAGATGCTGTCCTTCTTGTTTAGAAGTCATTTATCTTTTATTTAGCAACAGCTGTCACATGTATTACCGCATCCAAAACTTCCTGGCATGCAGAACATTAAAACTAGAATTAAAAAGAAGAAAAGTAAGCTAGAATCGATTCCTCCTCTGTCGCCGCCACATCCGCAGTTTCCCATTTTTGTACCTCCTTTATATGCTTTAGCAATAGAAATATACAAAGTGAATTTGTAATTTTCTTTCTTATACTATATGCATCAGGCTTCAATAACGTTCTACACTGCTTTATCTTCTAACAGAGGTTCTGCAAAATAATCCTTCAGAATTTCATACATAATTCTCATCTCTTCTACATGCAAAGTAATCCCTCTGGACATGTGTTCATGCTGTTCGTCCCAGTCTCTGATATCAAACTTGGGATTGCTTCCGTTCCAAGCAATTTTGTTCAACTCCTTTGTCCAACGGTTAGCATATTGAGCAATTACCCCTATATGCTCTGTGATTTGGTAAGTTATCTCTTCGTTCTTTCTTTCGTTCCCTGACATTTTACTTCCCCTTTCGATTTCTTTTTCTATATTTTATATTATATGTAAATACATGTCAATCAATAATCATAAAAAATATTACAAAAATTGTAATATTTGTAATATTTCATTATTGTATTAACTTATTCAAAATCCGGGCCATGATAATCTGAGCCTTCTGTAATATGCAGATGATATTTCTCCGCAAGTTCTACAAGGTGCAGGCTCTCTTCTTCTTTATGAGCTGGATGGAAACATTCTATGCCTTTCAGCCCCGCCTTTTTTAAAATCCGCAAAAGGGCATCCAAATTATTATAAAATTCTGCTGTCCCTCGTTCACCGATCTTTTTAATTTTCATCGGATGAGCAAGCACAGCTGTACCGCCTGCTGTTTTTATTAGCTGTATGGCATATTCTGAA
This sequence comes from Firmicutes bacterium UBA6648, assembly GCA_002455605.1. Lineage (GTDB taxonomy): Bacteria > Bacillota > Clostridia > Peptostreptococcales > Anaerovoracaceae > Aminipila. The sequence goes on along the minus strand of DKLE01000125.1, from coordinate 3,969 downwards.
GATATTTTCTCTTTTTTCACTGCTTTTGCCTGGGAAGCCTCCAAAAATTGGCTCGGCTCAAAAGCTTCTTTTGCACTTTTTATATATCCGCGTCTTACTAACGCTCTGGCAATCACAGGCTTTCCGATATACTCCTGCTCCTCTTCAAGCTGCAGATCCTCCATGGATAATTCATACCCCATATCTTTCAGCACTTTTAAAAGCTTATCATTTCGTTTCTTACGCTTTTCCTTAATTTTTTCCAATTCTGTATTTAGCTCTTTATTTTTTATATCGATGCGATATCCTAAAATATGCATATCGATTTTCTCGTCAAATTCTTCGCTCTCATATTCCGTCGCCAGTTCAATTCCGGAAATAACACTAATCTCCAACGCTTTTCCTGCAATCTGTGCTTCCTTTACACCATCTATCCCATCGTGATCGGTTATAGCAATTTCCGTATATTCCAGATCTTTAGCTCTTTTAACAATCTCTGTGGGAGACATGGAACCATCCGAATAATAAGTATGCAAATGATAATCTACCTTATTGCTCATCAAACATTACCAAATCCTTCTTTAAATTTTCAGCAATTACCTTTCCTTTTAAAACACTCACGATTGCAATTGCAAATTCCATAGCTGTGCCAGGACCCTGTGAGGTTATTATATTGCCGTCTATTACAACTCTCTCCGGCATTGCGTCAGCTCCCTCTAAATCCTCTTCCATTCCCGGGAAGATAGTAGCTTTTCTTCCTTTCAACAGGCCCTTATGTCCCAGAATCATAGGAGAGGCACATATAGCAGCTATCCATTCACCTTTTTCGGCAAATTCTATAATTCTGTTAATTAGAGCTTGATGTTCTTCTAAATTCTTTGCTCCAGGCATCCCTCCCGGAAGAACTATCATCTCGCATTTATTGTAGTCTGCTTCTTCAAATAAAATATCTGCTTCTACGGTTACTCCTCTGACGCTTTTTACAGCCTTCCGGCCAGTCACGCTTACCATAAGCGTTTCAAGGCCGACCCTTCTCAATAAATCTACACAGGCTAAAGCTTCGATCTCTTCAAAGCCTTCGGCTAAATGTATATATACCATAAACTGCCTCCTAAATATCCTTAATTCATCAGTCGTTCTCTGTTTATTTCCTAATCAATAATTTCTGGAAAAAATTCTTCTTGGTTCCGTAATTTTAAACATAACGTAACCCATTATAGCCATCATGATTGTTGATACCACCGGAGCGGATAAAAATAACCTTGTTCTCAAGCCTTCTGTGATAATCTGCGGCAATACATCCTTTTCATCAGGCACATACCCTATCATGTCACTTAAAGAATGTCCGGTCTTCGCAGCAACAAAAAAGCCTATCAGATATACTGCTATCAACCCTATATAAATAATAGTACCTACCTTAAAATCTTTACGAATTTCTTTATCCAATGCATATTTCTTTAACATGATAAAGGAACCTACCATGACCGCTAAAGCCAAAATGCCTAAAGCTGCCACTATATTCATATATTTTCTGGCATTTGCAGCCGCTGTCATCTCGTTCTCAGAAAAAACCGGCTGCGGACGGTCTTCATCCCCTGATACCAATTGAAATTCTGCTATTTGCCCAATCATGAAATCTGAAATAAAATCCCCCATTTCGTCATTGTTCTTATCAAAATCAAAATGTTTTAACAGATTGGTGGCTTTAAATTCATATTGATATACATCCGGCATCCTTGTAACAATATTGGCTCCTAAACAGAACGAGGTTATCGGTATCGTTACGGCTAACGCAATAGAAAGTGTTTTTATTAATAATTTCATCTTTTTAAATCCCCTAATTATTATCCCAATATACAACGCGTATATTTTTAATTATATATATAATTTTAATTTAAAACAACCCCTAATAAAGAAGGCAAATTAATCTCTCTTTTATAAAATTGATTTATAAAATTTATTAATTTGCCTTCTTTTATTTTCCCGTTTTCATTTATTTGTTCATTTTTTAACGTTCTTCTCTGAAATAATTGTTTCCCAAATCCGCCGGAGGCTGATTTTCTTTTTTCTTTTTATGAGAGCTAATTATTACAATTATCACTGTAGCTAAATACGGAATCATATCTACCAGGTATTGAGAAATTGTAAACCCCATCGCCTGTAGCCTAAGGCCCAAGATACTCAGACCTCCAAAGAATACTGCTCCCACTAAGGCTTTAACCGGATTCCATGATGCAAAAATGACAAGGGCCACTGCAATCCATCCTCTTCCGGTAACTACATCCGACTGCCAGATCGGCACCCGAATCAGTGACAAATATGCCCCGCCAAGTCCGCAAAGGGCACCGCCTGCAATAATATGTGCATATTTATATAGCGTAACATTGATCCCGGATGCGTCTGCTGCTGCAGCATTTTCTCCTACTGCCCGCATATTCAATCCCAAACGGGTTTTATACAGGTATACACACGATATAATTACTACGGCATAGGCAAAATATACAAATACATCCTGCTTAAAGAAAATCGGTCCCAGTATAGGAATGTTTTCCAGCAGAGGTATGGGTGCTTTCACAAAAAATGAACTTACCGTCCCCGGTACGGAGAAGCCTATCTTAGGCTGTCCCACAAAGCTGGCAAAGCCAGTTCCGAATATAGTCAGAGTTAATCCTGTAACGGTCTGATTTGCCCTGAGAGTAACCGTAATAATCGCAAATATCAATGCACCTCCTGCGCCTGCAAGAGCCGCACATAAAATGGCCAGCATGGGATTGCCCGTGTTATAAGCCGCTACAAAGCCCATTACGGCTCCCATCAGCATCATACCTTCTACACCAAGGTTCAGACTCCCTGATTTTTCTGTTATCAGTTCTCCCACAGTGGCAAATACCAGTGGAGTTCCCGCCACTACGCATGCAGCTAAAAAAGCAGTCATAGTTATGCCACCTCCTTTTCAGCGTGCTTATTACTGGATTTATGAGCAATGCTGACTTTATATTGAAGGAAAAATTCACTTCCAAGAACAAAGAATAAAATCGTTCCCTGCACCACACTTGCTACCGCACTGGGTACATTCATAGCCAGCTGAATATAAGCACCACCCTGAATGAGCATGGCGAATATCACACATACAAACAGCGTAGCAACTGCATTTAATCTTGCCAGCCAAGCGGTAATAATGGCAGTAAAACCATAACCGCCGGAAATGCCTGCTACTAAGGTTTTTTCTATAGCAGAGGCTTGTATCATTCCTACCAAACCGCAAAGTCCGCCTGAGATCATCATGGTAACAATAATAATTTTGTTGATGTTCATACCTGCATATCTAGCTGTTTCGTAGCTTTCTCCCACAACATTAATTTCATACCCCAATTTGGTATATTTCATTAAAAAGAATATCAAGATCGTGCACAACACAGCTATAATCCATCCAGCATGAACACCCAAGACAGACGGCAGCAAGGCACTTTCCGAAAAAGATGCAACTTTTGGAAAGCCATTTGCATTGGGATCCATCCAAGGACCATACTGCAGATAGGTTACAAATTTTATCCCTATATAGTTCATCATTAAAGTAAAGATTGTTTCATTCGTGCCCATTTTTGCCTTAAATATAGCGGGAATAAAAGCCCACAAGCCACCGGCTATCATAGCCGCTACAGCCATTAACAAAAGCATCACCGGCTTGGGAACACCATCAATATTCAGTGCTATAAAAGCTGCTGCCATAGCACCTATAACAATCTGTCCCTCTCCGCCTATATTCCAAAATCTCATTTTAAAAGCAACCAATATGCCCAATGACGTTATAACCAGCGGAACAGCTTTAATAATAGTCTGCTTAATTCGCAGATCGGTACCCAAGGCTCCCTCAACAATGGCCTTAAATACATTGACAGGATTCAATCCAAATATTACCAGAATCAGCCCGGCACAAACGATAGAAAGGAGAATAGCCAGTGTTCGGATGATTATCTCTTGTTTTTTATT
>DKLE01000063.1:16055-16497 GCA_002455605.1 Firmicutes bacterium UBA6648 | reverse complement strand
AATTCAACAATCACTTCAATCCTGTCCAGATAACCCTTTTTAAACACTTTAATCTGATAATGGGGTCCAATCCCCTGGGTGCTGATAAGTACCTCCTCAATTTGTGAAGGAAATACGTTGACTCCCCCAAGGATCAGCATATCATCGGAACGCCCCTGAATTTTAGACATTCTCACTGTAGTTCTTCCGCACTCACACTGTTCATAGTTCAGAGAAGTAATATCCTTTGTTCTGTATCGTATAATAGGCAGTCCTTCTTTACTGATTGTTGTAATAACCAATTCTCCTACTTCACCCTCACCCAGCACTTCTCCCGTCTCAGGATTAATTATTTCCGGTATAAAATGGTCCTCATTTATATGCATTCCGCAAAGAGCCTGACATTCTCCCGCTACTCCGGGACCTATCAGTTCGCTCATTCCATAGTTTTCCGTTGCGAAAA
>DKLE01000063.1:0-15950 GCA_002455605.1 Firmicutes bacterium UBA6648 | reverse complement strand
CATAGTTTTCCGTTGCGAAAATCCCCCAGGAGTCATTGATTTCCTTTCTCATTGCCTCTGTGGAACCCTCTCCTCCGAATAATCCCCATTTTATATGCAGATCTTTAGCCGGCTCAATTCCCATCTCTCTTGCCACTTCTGCCATGTGAAGAGCATAAGAAGGCGTACTGATCAATGCAGTTGTTTCCATATCCTGCATCATCATAATCTGCTTTTTCGTATTTCCGCTGGACATGGGGATTACCGCAGCACCTACCTCTTCCAGTCCTTGATTCAACCCTAAAGCTCCTGTAAACAGTCCATAGCCAAAGGAAATCTGAGCTGTGTCTCCTGCTGTAACACCGGCCATAGTTACGATCCTGGCCACCATTTCCCGCCACATTACCATATCATTTCTAGTATAGCCCACTACCGTAGGCTTGCCTGTGGTTCCCGAAGATGCGTGAAAACGAACCAGTTTACTTCTCGGCACCGAAAAAAGTCCACAGGGATATGTATCTCTAAAATCCGCCTTTACAGTAAAAGGCAGTTTTTTTAAATCCTCCAACGCTTTTATGTCACCCGGAAGAATGCCTTTTTCATCAAATTTAGCTTTATAATGAGGAACGTTATTATAAACTCGTTCTACAGTTTCTTTTAACCTTTTTAGCTGTATCTCTCTAAACTGTTCCCTTTGTAAAGTTTCTTGTTTGCTCCAAATATTACGTTGCACCATTTTTACTTCCTCCTACATTTCCTACTATTCTACATTTCTAAATGTGCATTAATATAGATTTTATCAGAACATCTTACAATTATCTACCCATATTTTGTGTTAATTCACAAAAATGCAGCAACATCACTTCTTCTGCGATATTGCTGCATTCATTTATCAGAATAAACACAATTGATCCGATTCCGGAAGTCCTTTTAAAACTCCATGCTCTCTCAGTGCCTCTATGGCGGTCTTATTAGCCTTGGCCCGCTCTCTGATCTCATCTATGGTTTCAAAAGGACGAATTTCATATTCATCAACAATAGCCTTCGCCGCATTTTCACCTACGCCTCCTAGGGCCACAAACGGCAGTAAAACCTTGCCATCCTTAGCGTAGAACTTGGTGGCATGGGATACTCCCAGCTGAGCCTGCATAAACTCATAGCCCCTGGCATACATTTCATAAGCTACCTCCAAAACGATTACCTCATCCTCTTCTTTCTTGGTAGCATTTTTACCCTTAGCCAGAATTCCATCCATTTTTTCCAGAACTGCTGCTGCCCCCTTTAAAATGGTATCCGCATCGAATTCACTGACCTTGGTTGTAAAATAAGTTGCATAGAACTCCACCGGGTAATACACCTTAAAATACGCAATTCGGTAAGACATCATTACATAGGCTACCGCATGGGCCCTTGGAAACATGTATTTGATTCGTCTGCAAGATTCAATATACCATTCCGGCACATCATGCTCTTGCATCAGGGCTACGTCTTCATCATTTACTCCTTTACCTTTTCTAACCTTTTCCATGATAGTAAAAGCACTCTTTTTCGGAAGACCTTTCAATATTAAGTAGTTCATGATGTCATCTCTGGTGGAAATTGCATCTTTAATGGTGGTCTGCCCGGATCGAATCCATTCTTGGGCATTATTAATCCACACATCGGTACCGTGGGAAAATCCGGAGATTCGTACATAATCGGCAAATCTGGTGGGATGGGTATCATCCAGCATTTGTCTTGTAAATTTTGTCCCGAATTCAGGTATCCCATAGCTTCCATGAACAAACCGATAGTCCGGTTCCTTTATGTCAAGGCCTTCTATTCCGTTGAAGATACTGTTTACCTTCGGATCCGATAAAGGTACTTGAGTCAGTGGGTCCAAACCAGTCATATCCTGAAGATGTCTGATCATGGACGGCACATCGTGTCCAAGTATATCAAGCTTTAGTAAGTTTTGATCAATGGAATGGTAATCAAAATGGGTAGTGATAAAGTCCGAATTTACATCGTTAGCCGGATGCTGAATGGGACAGAATTCATAAATTTCATGATCATCCGGTACAATAATGATTCCCCCCGGATGCTGACCGGTGGTCCTTCTCACCCCGGTACAGCACTCTGCCAGACGTTCCACCTCATATTTATTAACCGGAATCTGCCGTTCCTCAAAATACTTCATGACAAAGCCGTATGCTGTCTTTGTAGCAACAGTACCAATTGTACCTGCTTTAAATACATTTTTTGCCCCAAAGATTTCATCTACATACTTATGAGCAATAGGCTGATATTCACCCGCAAAGTTCAGGTCAATATCGGGCTCCTTATCCGCTTCAAAGCCTAAGAAGGTTTGGAAAGGAATAGAAAAGCCGTCTTTTTTTAGTGGCGTTCCGCATTTCGGACAATCTTTATCCTCCATGTCCACTCCGCAGTCATACTCTTTGTTGTCTCCCCACTCCAGATATTTGCATTCCGGACATATGTAATGGGGCGGCAGCGGATTTACCTCTGTAATGCCTGCCATGGTAGCCGCAAAGGAAGATCCCACCGATCCCCTGGAGCCTACCAAATATCCATCGCTTAAAGATTTCTGTACCAGCATCTCTGCCGCTATGTACATAACCGCATATCCCTCACGGATAATAGGAACCAGCTCCGCATCCAATCGCTCCTGAATTTCAGGAGGCAAAGGCTTTCCGTAAATACTCCACGCTCGTTCATAGCACTTCGTCTTTAAGGTTTCTTCAGCGTTGGGAATTTTCGGCGGATATTTTTCCTTAGGAACAGGCCGAATGACATCAATCATATCAGCGATCAGATTAGTGTTATCAATAACAACTTTCTCTGCCATATCTTTTCCCAGATATTCAAACTCCTCCAGCATCTCTTGAGTAGTTCTTAAATACAGGCCCTGTCCTCCCAATTCCTTATAGCCCTGGCCGGCCATAAGAATATTTCTGTACAAAGAAGCTTCCGGTTCCGGATAATGAGAATCTGTGGTGGCTACCACAGGCTTATTGTATTTCTGTCCTAACGCTACAATTTGCCGGTTTAAATCCCTCAGGCCTTCTTTATCTTTAACCGCTCCTTTCTCTATCAAGAACTGGTTGTTCACAATGGGCTGTATTTCCAGATAGTCATAATATTTTACCAGGTATTCGATCTCTTCTTCGCTCTGCTTCTGCAGCACGGCTCTGAAAACTTCTCCTGCCTCACAGGCAGCACCGATAATCAGGCCCTCTCTATGGGCAGTCAGCACAGACTTAGGGATTCTAGGTCTCTTATAAAAGTATTGCAAATGAGAAATTGATACCAATTTATATAGATTTTTTAAGCCTTCTTGAGTTCTTGCCAAAATAATGATGTGATTTGTTGGTTTTTTCTTATATTCTATGGTACCATCCGGGTTAATACAATCTCTGTCATCAAAAACATACCCTTCCATACCATATATAATTTTCATTTGGGATCCTTTGCTTAAGGAATGGGATGCCTCCGGAAAGCCCTGCACTACTCCGTGATCGGTCAGAGCCATAGCCGGATGCCCCCACTCTTCATGAGTTCTGACCATATCCTTAATTTCATTTAAGCCATCCATGGCACTCATCTTGGAATGGGCGTGAAGCTCTACTCTTTTTCTTTCACAGGTATCCTTTCTCTTTTTTATTTCCCCTTTTTCAATATCCCGGGCCATTACTACAACAATATTTTCATAAGTATCCCACTCGGCGGCCCCTCGTATTTTTACAAAATCTCCGCTTTTTAAATGTTCGTCAATTTCATTCCACTTATTTTCTGAGGTAAAGGCCTTTATGCAAAGAGAGGTACTCTTATCCGTTATCAGCAAAGTGACCAGCTTTTTCTCATTCTTAATAGTCCTGTTGTCTTTTCGGAAAAGAATCCCTTCTATGGTAACCTGTCCGCTGTCTTGGGAAACACTGGAAAGCTTCACAGGCATAGTATTAATAGGCTCTCCAAGGATTCGGTTTCCTACAACCGGCTCTTCTTTTCTTCTTTTATTCCATTTATTTCCGTTGTTTCCGCCATTTCCCCCGTATTCACCGGAAACACCGCCGGAATTGTTTGCCGATGACGGTGGGGCAGGTCTGGAAGCTGCCAAATGAGCTGCTCTTTTTTGCTCCTCCAGAATCTGCTTCTCTTCCAATTTCTCCAAGGTTCTTTTTTGATCGGCTAATTTTTGATATTCATCTCTGTGGTTTTCAAAAACTACCTGAACCTCAAAACCAAAATCCCTTTTCAGAATTCGTTTAAATAACGGAGAAACTTTTTCATTCAGCTCTTTTACCACAACAGCTCCCAAGGCATATACCGTTACAGTACTGTCCTCTACTACTGTTTCTTCCGGAAAAATTGTCTTAGTGCTGCTTGCATATTCGCCGTTGACTTCGTCGATCATATGCTCAATACTGAATGTTATAATCTCTTCTGGCGTTTGAATCATATCTTGATATTCAAAATTCAATTTTACATCTTTTAGGCCTTTTATTTGATTAATGACCACTGCTCTTATCTTTTCTGTGTCTTCAAAGGGCATAACAAAATTGAGCCCGATATCGATAGAAAGTGTTGCACTTTCCTGTGATATCTGAGCTCTACCCAGTGAAAACTTATAACATTCCCTTGGATGTCTTCCAAGCTTACTCCAATTTATAATCCCTTCTATCAGATTTATCATTATGTAATATTTTCCTCATCCATTGTTTTATTTTCTCTTCTATAGCTGCAATCAGCTACATTTATTATAAACCAAATTCAGGGTTTTGTACACCTGGTTTTGTTCCATACCCTTTGTACACCTTCCTTGTATCTGCCCTAGTACAGTTGTGGATAACTCAGGGCAATTTTCTGCTAATACCTTGTACACCAGTTTTTTCAAATAGTTCAAGATTTCCAATTATCCACATGTCCTCTTGGATAAAATTGTATACAATTTTATCCAAGTATGTGGAAAAGTTATCAAACGTTTAAAATCTAGGCTTTTATGAGCTGTGGAAAAAAGACTGTGCCTTTTTCCTCCATTCTAATTCTTCCGTATCATTGGTTTCATCCAAACGAAGGCCATGTGCTGCCTTTTCATGGGTGTGAGGCTTCACGGTTACAAATGTTACATACCCTTCCGCTTTTAATTCACCTGTGGCTTCCGAAATCAATGCTATTCTCATAGTAAGGCTTGTTTTGCCTACCCGGACTAAAGTACTGCAATAGCTTATGATTTCTCCAGGCTCTACGGATTTATTAAAACTGAATTGATGGGTATTGCGGTAAAGCAGACCATGTCTTTCTCCGTGTGTCAGGGCAGCTCCTATAAAAGCCGCTTCTACCATCCACTCAATCCCTCTTCCTGCATATAAATTTTGATGATGGTTTAAATCTTCCATTTTCACCATATGAGTTGTCTTATATGTTTTCATTTTTCTCCCAACCTCATGCTTCATTACTTTTAATTAAATATATCAGCTCTTCAACAATTTTATCCTCAGAAACAGTCTTTAAAATTTGGCCTTTTGCAAATAAAATACCTTTTCCGTCTCCGCCTGCCACACCAAAATCTGCTTCCTTTGCTTCTCCTGGTCCATTTACTGCACAGCCCATAACAGCTACCGTAATCGGCGGCAGACCTTCTTCTTCTCTTTGCAGCTCCATTCCTTTAAGAGCCTCTTCAATCTGCAGAGCAATTTTCTCCAAATTCACCTTAGTTCGACCGCAGGTGGGACAGGATACTAAATTGATCCCGGAAGGTCTCATACCTATTGATTTCAATATTTCTCTTGCAAAGATCACTTCATTAACCGGATCACCGGTCAGGGACACTCTCATGGTATCGCCGATTCCTTCAAGCAGCAGTGCCCCGATACCGATTGCCGATTTCAGCTTTCCGCTATTTACGGTTCCCGATTCTGTTATCCCGATATGAATAGGATGTTCAGTCTTTTTATGCATCAGCTTGTGTGCTTCATAATTTAATCTTACATCAGATGATTTCAAAGAAATAACTATGTCATCAAAGTCCATATCTTCAAGAAGCCTCACATTTCGAAGTGCACTTTCTGCCAAGCCTTCTGCTGTGACGCCTCCTTGCTTTTCTAAAATATCCTTTTCCAAAGAGCCGGAATTCACGCCTATTCGAATAGGTATTTCTCTTTCTCTAGCTGCTTTGACTACCGCTTTTACCCTATCCACACTGCCAATATTACCGGGATTTATTCTCACCTTATCTGCTCCGTTTTTTATCGCCGCCAGGGCTAATCTATAGTCAAAATGTATATCAGCCACAAGGGGAAGGTCTACATTCTTTTTTACGTGGGAAAATGCTTCCGCAGCCTCCATATCAGGAACAGCCAGCCGAACAATCTGACACCCCGCTTCGGTTAAAGCTTTTATTTGATCAGTGACTCTTCTTACGTCTCTGGTATCCACATTGGTCATGGATTGAATGGATACGGGAGCTCCTCCGCCGATTAGAACATTTCCGCATCTTACGCTTTTTTTCATAATTCCTCCCTATTTAAAAGGAGCTGTCTATGAACAGCCCCTCTTTATTGCCTTTAATTCAAAACAAATCGTCCGATATCCTGCCATGTCACATAGATCATCAATGCAAATAACAGCATGATCCCTACAAAATGTATCTTTGCTTCAATATCATCCGTGATGGTTTTTCCCGTCACTTTTCTGATAATTAAGAACACCAGCCGTCCTCCGTCAAGGGCTGGAAAAGGAAGCATATTTACTATAGCCAGGTTCAAGCTGATTAAGGCTGCCAGATTTGCAACGTAGATAAATCCATATTTAACCGAATCACTTACCGCTACAGTTATACCTATCGGTCCTGTCAGCTCCTTTGTAGAAACCTCTCCCGTTATCAGCTGGCCGATAACCTCCACCATTTTCACGGTCATGATCCAAGTAGATTCAGCTCCTTTAACAAGAGCCTCCAATGGATTTCTGGACACCTCAGGCAGAATTCCCACAATTTTTCTTCCCGTACCTTCTTCTTCAATCAAATTCATTGTGTAATTTAAATTCTGACCATCTCGATTGACAGCAATGGTTACTTTCTCTCCTTGCTGTTCTGAAATCGCTTCCGTGATATCATTCCAGCTCTTTATTTCCTGCTGCTGTATGCTTACGATCTTATCGCCAGAAAGAAGTCCCGCTTCTTTAGCCGGACTAACGTCGCTGAATCCGTCTATAGTAGTAGTGGGCATTCCGATATAAAGTACAATTCCTGCTAAAACAATAATGGCTAGAAGCAAATTCATGAAGGCCCCTGCCACTATAATAATGGCTTTCGCCCAAAGGGGTCTTTTCCCAAAGGAGCGTTCATCATCCGAGTCTTCATCCTCTCCTTCCATGGCGCAGAAACCGCCTATGGGGAAAAGTCTGACTGAATACTGGGTTTCTCCCTTAATTTTCTTAAGCAGCACCGGTCCCATTCCTACTGCAAATTCATTTACCTTAACGCCTACCGCTTTTGCTGCCAGAAAATGTCCGCCTTCATGTACCAACACCAATATGCAAAACATAATCAATGCGTAAATAATTGTCATAAAAATTACCCCCTATTTCACTAGCTCATATACCATTCTTCTGGCTGTCCTGTCAGCCTCCAGAATATCTTCTAACCCCAAATTATATGTCGGCACATGTGCATTCATTATTCTTTCTATATTATTCTGAATATCTGTAAATTTAATCTTCTTTTCTAAAAATAACTGAACCAATGCTTCATTTGCTCCGTTCAGTACGGCAGAATAGGTACCACCCTTTTCCGCTGCCTCATACGCCATGGAAATGGTCTTAAATACCTTTAAGTCAGGCTTTTCAAAAGTTAAATTCGAGCCTAACCCAAACAAATCTAATGGTTCAAAAGCATTTTCCAGTCTGTCCGGATACCCGAAAGCATAACTGATAGGAACCCTCATATCCGGAGCACCCAACTGAGCTATAATGGAATTATCCATATATTCTACCATAGAATGAACAACACTTTGGGGATGAACGGCCACCTCTATTTTAGATACAGGTACATCAAACAGCCATTTGGCTTCTATAACTTCCAGCCCTTTATTCATCATGGTTGCAGAATCAATGGTAATCTTACTGCCCATATTCCAATTGGGATGCTTCAAAGCCTGTTCCAAGGTCACCGCTTCCAGTTGATTCAATGAATATCCCCGGAAGGGTCCTCCTGACGCAGTTAAATAAATCTTTTTCAGCTGATGGTGCTTATTTCCTTCCAGGCATTGAAATATTGCACTGTGTTCACTGTCTACCGGCAGCATTTGAACTTTATTTTTAATCACTTGAGCCATAACGATTTCTCCGCCTGCCACAAGTGTTTCTTTATTAGCCAGCGCGATATCTCTGCCTTTGCATACCGCGTGATATGTAGGTACCAGACCAAGCATTCCCACAAGGGAGTTGAGCAGCAAATCATACGGCGATTCAGCCGCTGTGATAAGACCGTCCAACCCGTACAGCACCTCTATACTGTCATATTTCTTCTGTAGCCGTAAAGCATCCTCTTCTTTATCTACCACAACCATTTCCGGTTGAAATTCTTCAATCTGACTGCAAAGCAATTCGATGTTCTTTGCACAGGAAAGTACGGAAACTTTGAATTGGCTGCGGTTTCTATATATTATATCCAATGCCTGAGTCCCTATAGACCCAGTACTTCCTAAAATAGCAATTTTTTTCATACAAATCCCCTATAGAACTAATGTTATATAGTAATATATCAATGGTGCTGTAAACAGTACACTATCAAACCGATCCAGTATACCGCCATGTCCCGGTATTAAGTTGCCGTAATCCTTTATACCCATTTTTCTCTTAAATATAGATGCTGTCAGATCGCCGAACTGAGAAACGATACCGCCCAGTATTCCCATGATGATACAATGCATCATCAGTCTAGGAAAAACAAAATACCCAAATAAAGCACATAGGGCTACACTGCCCAGTATTCCTCCCACAGAGCCTTCAATGGTCTTTTTCGGGCTGATAGAAGGACAAAGCTTATGTTTTCCTATAGCAAATCCGGTAAAATATGCCATGATATCCGTTCCGAAAGCAGTTAAAAATATCAGCCATACCAGTGAACTGTATTCCCCTGTCTGCTCTACTAAAGTAACATGAAAGGAAAAAAATACTACGTAAAAGATTCCCGTAATAGTGGCCATGGCATCTTCCAATTTTCGTTCTTCAATTTTAAACAAATATAAAAGGCTTGCCAGAACCGACCCAAAGAACCATAGCATATACCATCCCAATTCTGTTGTGAATAAATTAATTCCGTATAAAGCTAACGTACTGATATATGCAGCGGTATATGCGGGTTTAATGTTCATGGGCTTAAATCCGTTAAAAAATTCCCTGACACCCATAATGCCGATAGCAAAACAGGCAAACATGAGAACTCTTCCGCCTAATATAACAAACAAGCATAATGGCAGCATTATTAATCCAGATAATACTCTTGTTTTCAATTTCTACCTCCCGCCAAAGCGTCTGTCTCTGCTCTGGTATTCTTCCATGCATTTTTCATATACTTCCGGTGAAAAATCCGGCCAGAGCACGTCGGTGTATACAAGCTCACTGTATGCACTCTGCCAAAGCAAATAATTGGAAAGCCTCTTTTCCCCGCTGGTTCTGATCACTAAATCCGGATCCGGTAAATTGTTATAAAGCTCTCCTGTATATAAATGGCGTCCTATGGTCTCCTCTGTAATATCCTGAGGTTCCAATTCCCCCGCCTTAACTTTCTCTCCAATTAAAATCACAGCCTTTGTTATTTCATCCCGGCTTCCATAATTTAACGCGATGTTAAATTGAAGCCCCGTATTATTTTCTGTTGTTTTTAACGCTTTATTTATTCTTTCTACCGATTCTTTCGGTAATTTTGAATAATCGCCCAAAATCTTTACTTTTACATTGTTTTTATGAAGCTCTTTAAGCTCCTTGTCAACATAAATGACAATTAATTTAAATATACCATTGACTTCATCCACCGAACGCTTCCAATTCTCGGTAGAAAAAGCGTAAACCGTAAGATACTTCACTCCAATCGAAGAAGACCGCTTTACAATTTCTTTCATTGCTTTCATTCCGGCATTGTGGCCTGCCAGCCTCGGCACTTTATTCTTTTCGGCCCACCTTCCATTGCCGTCCATGACAATAGCAACGTGTCTTGGTATTCTCTCCATATTCAGCATCTGATTAATCCTTTTCTTTAAAAACGGACATGGCTGATATCAGCCATATCCGCTGTAAAATCGTATTAAACTTCTAAGATTTCCTTTTCTTTTGCAGCAATGATATCATCAATATCTTTAACAGCCTTATCGATTTTCTTTTGAATCTGATCCAGCTGCTTCTTCAGATCGTCTTCTGTAATTTCACCTGCTTTTTCCTGCTTTTTCAGCTCATCATTAGCGTCTCTTCTTTCATTTCTTACAGCAATTTTGGCATCTTCCCCGTATTTCTTTACCGACTTGGAAAGCTCTTTTCTTCTTTCTTCTGTCAGCTGAGGAACCCCCATTCTAATTATTTTTCCATCATTGGATGGATTCATTCCAAGATTTGCAGCATTAATTGCTTTTTCAATGTCTGAAATTGATTTTGGATCAAAAGGTGAAATTAATAAAGTTCTTGGTTCCGGCGCAGAGATATTTGCTAGATTTTTAAGCGGTGTTGGGCTTCCATAATAGTCCACCGTAACCTTGTCCAATAAGGCCGGATTAGCTCTTCCTGCTCTAACTGTGTTTAATTCTTCCTTTAAAACGGAAATGGTCTTAGACATTTTCTGTTCAAGGATCTCCTGCACATTCATACTCATAAGTTCATTCTCCTCCTACACTTTTTAACCTTTACTTTACAATCGTGCCTATTTTTTCACCATTTATGGCCTTTAACATATTTCCTTTTTCTGCCACTCCGAATACATGAATTGCTATGTTATTTTCCATACATAGGGTAGCCGCAGTAATGTCCATAACTCCAAGCTGTTTTTCCACAACCTCCTTGTGAGTCAGTTCTTCATATTTTACTGCATTGGGATCTTTCTCCGGGTCTGCTGAATATACAGCATCCACCTTCTTCGCCAGTAAAATCACGTCTGCATTTATTTCAGCAGCTCTTAATGCTGATGTAGTATCTGTTGAAAAGAACGGACTTCCCGTTCCTGTTCCAAAAATAACAACATTATTTTCTTCTAAATATTTAATTGCTTTTTTCCTGTTAAACGGCTCAGCAATTTGTGTCATAGAAATGGCTGTCTGAACAATTGCAGGAATGCCCTGCTTTTCAAAAGCATCCTGAAGGGCCATTGCATTCATCGTAGTAGCCAGCATCCCCATATAATCCGCCGTTGCTCTGTCGATACTCTGACCGGTCCTTCCTCTCCAAAAGTTTCCGCCTCCGACTACGATGGCAATCTGCACACCCAAGTCGTGAATTTCTTTTACCTGTGCAGCAATGCCCACAAGCATATCGTCGCAGATGCCAAATTTATCGGGTCCGGCAAGTGCTTCACCGCTAACTTTTAAAAGAACTCTTTTATATTTAGGCTCCATATTTTTCTCCTTGTATAAAAATTGAGGATACCATTTCGATATCCTCAACATTATACCATAAACTATTTTAGGGTTCATCTATTTTACGAATTTTTTATTCAACAATTCCCATAAACTTTTTCAAGATCTTCAACAATTCCCCTGTCCAATCCCCCGTCTGCTGCAAGCTTTCTTAAAATGCCAATAGATTTTTCATGAGATAAGCCCTTCTTATAGGGCCGCTCTTCTGTCAAAGCCTGATAAATATCCAGACACGCCATCAACCGTTCGTTAAATCCCAATTCATCTCCGGTCTTGCCAAAAGGATATCCTTTCCCATTCAACTTCTCATGGTGAAATGACGCCCATTTTGTTATATCCTCCAGACCTCTTACCTTCCTTAGTATTTCATAGGTATAATAGGCATGATTTTGAATATGTTTATACTCCTGTTCAGTGAGCCTGCCAGGCTTTTCCAAGATATCTTTGTCCACAACTAATTTACCAATGTCATGCACAGCCCCTGCCAAAAACATTTTTGCTGTTTCCATGGTATCATATCCATAATATTTTGACATTTGCACAGCTTTTTCAGCAATACCTAAGGAATGATTTCTTGTAAATTTAGATTTGTAGTCTATAATATTCGCAAAAAGCTCACCAAAGTTTTCAAGCTCTTTCTCCGAATAATTGCGTTCTGTATTATCAATGCTTGCTGCTAGAACTTCCTTCAAACTTTCACTGCTTAAGACCAGCATATCATCATAAGAAATTGCTTCTTTAAATATTTCTACACATTGCTCCGAGAACATGATGTTTTTATTCTCTGCGATAAAATCCAACAGCTTTTCATATTTCCCCTCACTGGCAAAACTTAAATCCCAATTTACATCAATCCGATCGGCCATATGTATTAACTGGGCAAACAGGGGAGTCTCCTCTGAAAGCTTGCCAAAAGGGCCGCTGCCATCGGCGTTTTCGTGATGGTATAAGATAGCGTTTTTCGCCTCTTTGCAAAGAGAAAGGTATTTCATATTTTCTTCGCCCAGGGCACAGTGTACACTGGCATTATAAAACTCTTTCTCCTCACAGATATTGACTCCTTTCAAATATTCCGCCTGTATATATTCTGTTAAAGCATTATCATGCAATACTGCGCATGCTGCTAAATCCATTAATTGTTCTTTTGACAGTTCCAAGTGTTTTCCCATTAACAGGCATAAATATGCCACTCGTTTTCCGTGATGGGTAGTAACACCGAGCATTTCATGCTCCACACAGTCCAAAGCGTATGAGAAGGCATATAGCATATCATTAAAACTTAGCTTCATTTATTTTACGACCTTTCTTCATTCCTACTATTAACTATTTACCCTTGGAATATTTTTATAAACAAGGTTTGAATTAATTATAACCTATTCAATAGCTTGTTGCCATTTTATATATTTTTAACGAAGAAAAAGGTTGCCGGAATACTCCGACAACCTTCTGTCATCTGTTTTTACATTTCAATATTCAACTAGTTCAGCTGTGCTGCTACTTCCGCAGCAAAATCTTCTTCTTTCTTTTCGATTCCTTCGCCAACCTCGTATCTTACCATTGAAACCACCTTGATGG
The DNA here is from genome assembly GCA_002455605.1 of Firmicutes bacterium UBA6648. Taxonomy (GTDB): domain Bacteria; phylum Bacillota; class Clostridia; order Peptostreptococcales; family Anaerovoracaceae; genus Aminipila. The sequence continues at coordinate 2,778 of DKLE01000063.1, read as the reverse complement.
ACTTGCCAATTTCTTTAGCAACTTCATCTACATACTGTTTCACGGAAAGCTCGCCGTTCTTTACGAATTTCTGCTCAACTAAACAAGTTTCTTTAAGCTCTTTCTTAAGTCTGCCGACTACCATCTTCTCTACAATATCTGCCGGTTTTCCTTCAGCAAGAGCCTGCTGAATCAAAATCTTTTTTTCATGTTCCAGATGTTCTTCACTGATGGCTGATTCATCAACAAACTGAGGATTCATTGATGCTACCTGCATAGCTACATCCTTACCAACAACGGCAACTTCTTCTGCTGTAGCTTCTGTTTCCAGGCCTACAAGAACACCAATCTTACCGCCGCCATGGCTGTATCCCACATAAACACATCCTGGTTCTTCCAGCTTGTGAAATCTTCGTACATTCATATTCTCACCGATTGTAGCAATCTTGCTATTCAGTGCATCCTGAACAGTTCCTTCATTTTCATAAGGAAGATTCATGAAGTTTTCAATGGAATCATCCGCGGCTTCTAAAGCCATACCTGCTAATTTATCTACAAATCCTACAAAATCGTCATTCTTTGCAACAAAGTCTGTTTCAGAGTTTACTTCAATAATAGCGGCCTTTTTCGCATCACTTGAGAAAGCAAATTTTACAAGTCCTTCTGCAGCAACTCTGCCAGCCTTCTTCGCAGCCTTAGCTAAGCCCTTTTCTCTTAAAAGGTCTACAGCCTTTTCCATATCTCCGTCAGTTTCTACTAAAACTTTTTTACAATCCATCATTCCTGCGCCTGTCATTTCACGCAGTTCCTTTACCATCTGTGCTGTTACAGCCATCTGTATTTCCTCCTCAAATTTGATAAATTCGTGCAGAAACCTGCACGAATTCAATTTGCAATTCAAATTAATATCTTATGCTTCTTCCGCAGCAGCAATTTCTTCAATTGAAGCCGGCGCTGTCTCTTCTGCAGCTACTCCTTCGTCAAAGCTTTCGCCCTGATTTGCTTCAATAATAGCATCTGCCATTCTTCCTGCGATTAGCTTTACAGCTCTGATTGCATCATCATTTGCAGGAATAATATAGTCAACATCGTCTGGATCGCAGTTGGTGTCTACGATACCAATGATTGGAATTCCAAGAATTCTTGCTTCTTTTACAGCAATTCTTTCCTTCTTAGGATCAACGATGAATAATGCACCAGGCATACCCTTCATTTCTTTAATACCGCCTAAGAATTTTTCAAGCTTTTCTAATTCAAGCTTCAGCTTACCAACTTCCTTCTTTGAAAGCTTATCAAAAGTTCCGTCTGTTTCCATTTCCTGGATTTCATATAATCTCTTGATTCTTCCGGCAATGGTCTTGTGGTTTGTAAGCATACCGCCCAGCCATCTTTCATTTACAAAATACATGCCGCATCTTTTTGCTTCATCAGCAATAGCAGCCTGTGCCTGTTTCTTTGTTCCTACAAAAAGAACCGGTTTTCCGGAAGTTGCTACTTCCTTCATGAAATCATAAGCTTCATCAATCTTTCTTACTGTCTTTTGAAGATCGATGATATAAATTCCGTTTCTTTCCGTAAAAATATAAGGAGCCATCTTAGGGTTCCATCTTCTTGTCTGGTGTCCGAAATGTACACCTGCTTCTAGTAATTGTTTCATTGAAATTACTGCCATTATTTTTTCCTCCTGGTTTTTCTTCCACCGGGATTTCTCTTAAAAACAACCCTTAGGCACCTATTTTCAAGTCATCCGGTGTGCAAAATAATAAAATTTATGGGTTACTCTGAATCTTTTAACGCAATCTAAAGCTGTTATACACAGATAACCCTCAAATACTATACTATAAAAACATAGTATTTGCAACAAAAAACTTTGCTGGATGCAAAGTTTTTGTTGCAGTATATTAACTGTCACCCACTCTCCAAGTTAAAATGTATCCTTTATTATTTTTATAATTCAGACTGTAATGCAAACTCTAGAAAAGCTTTTTTCGCACCGTGAAAACTTTGCCTACCTATTCTTATATCATTACCATCTGAAAAATATATAACCTGATTCCCCATTTTTATAACCTTATTGAGATTAATCACATAACTCTTATTGCATTTGTAAAATTCTTCCGGCAGGTTTTGCATATAATTTTCTATTTTTCCATAAGTACCGCAAACCTCAGAATTTAAATGAAATAGAACCTTTCTCAAATTCTGTTCAACAAAAACTATTTCCTGGGGAAGTATCCTTCTGACTTCACCTTTAAATTTTATAATGATACAGTTGTCTTTCATAAATCCTCCTCCATGCATTAATTCAGAGAGCAGGCTGAAATTAATATACTCGCTTTCGTTCCTTACTTGGCGAGAATATAAAAAAAAGAAGCGAGTAAAACTCGCTTTGTAAATTAGTAATTCCTGGTATAGGTAATTAAATCCTCTGCAATTTCGTTTGCCGCAATAGATACTGGCTTTTCAGTAGAAGCCTGTGTCAATTTAGGCTTACCGTCAATAATATCTCTGGCTCTTTTCGCTGCTAAAATAACAAGCGTATATCTGCTGTCTGCTTTTTTTCTGATTTCATTAATTGATGGATATAGCATTTATATCTCCTCCTCATACTTCTTTATTAAATGGTATATGCTTTCAGAAACCCTGGAATGCTCAGCCTTTACAATGGCCTTTACTCGTTCTACCGCTTCCGAAAGTTCTCCATTAACAACACAGTAATCATATTTGTCTATGTAGGAAACTTCCTTCAAGGTCTCTCCCAATCTCATATTAATTGCATCTTCCGATTCTGAACCTCTT
>DKLE01000050.1:13041-18860 GCA_002455605.1 Firmicutes bacterium UBA6648 | reverse complement strand
CTCTGAGGTGAGAGCGTTGGGCGGAGAACAGATATTTTTGGTGGCAAGAGCTCCTGAATTTTTCAGAAAGCAAGGGTTTGTTACCATTGATGAAGAGGATGCGCCTAAAGTATTTGATTGCCTCACCTGCCCGCAATTCAACACTAAATGCCACCCTGAAATCATGAGATTGGATTTGGAGTAAGATTCATTTCATATAAAATCGCATGAATCAGAATTGTCTTGCATATTATGGTAGTATCAGATTTTAAACCGGAGGATATTCCCTATGAAGATACTATCTAGAATATTTGCGGCACTGATAGTTATAGCCGCAGCCGTTTGGATTTTTCAAGCAGTAGATGTCAGTACTGTTATGAATCAAGACAGAAAACTACCAATATACAGTGTGCAGACCAATGAAAAGAAAATTGCCATCAGCTTTGATGCTGCATGGGGCAATGAAAGGACTGCAGACATTTTAGACAACCTGGATAAGTACAATGTGAAGACAACCTTTTTTCTGGTTAAGTTTTGGGCGGAAAAATATCCCCAGGATGTAGCTGAGATACAAAAACGCGGTCATGAAATAGGAAACCATTCATCAACTCATCCGGATATGACCGGGCTAAGCTCTGAGAAAATAGCCAGTGAGTTGAAGGAAACTTCCGATGTCATTGAAGGGATTACAGGGAAACGAACCACTTTATTCAGACCCCCTTTTGGTGCATATGATAATCATGTGATTGAAACTTGCGAAGCGGAGGGATATAAGGTTATACAGTGGTCGGTAGACAGCCTGGACTGGAAAGACATATCCACAGAACAAATTGTAGAGAGAGTAACGAGAAACGTGAAATCGGGAGATATTATTTTGTTCCACAATAATGCAGAGCATGTAAGCGAGTATTTGCCTTTAGTTTTAGAAAGCTTGCAAAAACAAGGGTTTGAGATCGTCCCAATAGGGGAATTGATTTATTATGAGAATTATAAGATGGATCATGCTGGAAAGCAGTGCAAGATATAAATAAAAAATAAGAATCTGCCTCATTAGCGGCGTATAGCTGCTTGTGAGGCAGATTTTTTATAATTCCTGCGAACAATGTCCGGTTAATAAAATAAGTGTTTGTATCAAACAAACAAAAACTGAAAGACGTTAAAAATATAACCGATGATGATAATTCCCGCTGCAACGATTCCGATAAACATGATGAGTAATTTTGGCTTTACGGCTTTACGCAGCATCAGTATAGACGGAAGGGACAATACAATAACCCCCATCATAAAGGATAAAATGGTACCTAGGCTTACTCCTTTAAAATATAAAGCTTCGGCAACGGGTATTGTTCCAAATACATCAGAATATAAAGGAATCCCCACGAGAGTAGCTAGAATCACAGAAAACGGATTCTTTTCCCCTAAAACCGATTGAACGGTATCAGCGGAAATCCAATAGTTAATAAAGGCACCAACGGCCACTCCCAAAATAACATATACAAATACATTTTTTACAATAGTCACCATCTGTTCCTTGGCATAATTGATACGCTCCTGCTTTGCCAGATCCGGTGACTCTATATCTACCAGGCTTTTAGACATAATAAAATCTTCCACATACCTCTCCATGCCAAGCTTTTCAATCAGAGTTCCTCCTATAACAGCAAGCGTGACACCAACTATTACATAAGAGAACGCCACTTTCAGCCCGAAAAAGCTTGCGATCAGAATTAAACTTCCCAGATTAACCAGAGGCGATGCGATTAAAAAGGAAAAGGTAACGCCTACTGGAAAGCCTGCACTGGAAAATCCGATGAAAAACGGAATGGAGGAGCAAGAACAAAAGGGTGTTATGGTTCCCAGCAATGCAGAGAGTATATTGGCCCAGATACCTTGAAAGTGACTGAGTATCTTTTTTGTTCGTTCCGGAGGGAAAAAGCTTTGTATGTATGACACAATAAAGAGTAAAACGGATAGCAATATAAATATTTTGACTACATTGAAAATAAAAAATTGTAAACTGCTGCCCAATTTGCTGTTTATATCGAAACCAACGTTGGTGAGGACATTGTTTATAATTTCATAAAGCCATCTCATCCCTAAAATTTGATTTTGAAAGAATCCCCAAATTATTTTCATTTATTTCTACCTGCCTTTAACCCGTCTATAAATTTTTCAAAAGAGCGTAATACCTGATTGTTCAAAGTATAATGTGACCGCTTTCCGTTTTTTCTAACAATGACCAATCCGCATTCACACAGTATTCTCATGTGATGAGATAAAGTCGGCTGGCTAATTTCAAATTTTTCAAGAAGCTTATGAGCACATTTCTCACCGTCAGAAAGCATGGACACGATTTGAAGTCTGTTAGAATCTCCAAGAGCTTTGCATATAAGTGCATAATCATTACTATTCATCTTAAGTCACCTAAAAATAATCTCAATTATAGAATTTATCTATATATAATACACAACACATAGACAAATGTCAATGTATTTATAGCGCTTTAAAAGCAGAAAAGGTTGAAAATTCAGTAATTTGTGTTATAATAAATAAATACAAGTGAAAGGAAGTGATCGAAATGAAGGAATATAAAAATATTGAAAAGGTCAATACCTTAGATGATGGTACGATGAATGTATTGATGAAGAATGGAAGAGAAGCATTTGTGGAAATTGTTAAACTAAATGAAAAATTTCAGGCTGCGGTTTATAGGCTTTTTACCCCTGAACTTGGAACCAATGTAATCAAAGAAAATACTTTAGCGAAGCTTGGGAGATATGATTTATATAAGGAATGTGCCAGGGAGGCTCTGGGCTGGATTGATGAAAATCCATTGGCATTCGTGGAGCAGCAGGAGGTTAAGGCTCCCAAATAATTCCCATTCATTTTATATAAATTCCTATAAAGGATTAATAAGGAGATGGAGTGTGTATTTATGCACACTCTTTTTTTTACTTAGAGAGTAATGCGGTTTTCAGAATATTTCTAATATTAAATTGATGTAAAAAAATACTTGATTAAGTATTAATATGCATGTATAATTATGCGATATAATAATTAAAAATAATATATATTGGTAAATTTGACATGAGGAGGTAGTCAATTATGAAAAATATAAAAAAGTTTATCGCATTAATTTCAGCCTGTATTATGGTGGTTTCCTTCGCGGCCTGCGGTCAGAAGGAGAATGTCTATAAGGTAGCCATGGAACCTACTTTTCCGCCTTTTGATACAACAGACAGCAAGACTGGAGAGCTTTCCGGATTTGATGTTGATATGATGGAAGCTATTGCAGCGGATCAGGGATTTAAGCTGGAATGGTCAAGTATGTCCTTTGGAGGACTGATCCCGGCTCTTGAATCAGGAAATATTGATATTATAGCATCTGGTATGAATGCCAGTAAAGCTAGGCGCGAACAGGTGGATTTTTCCGATACATATTATGATTCCGGTTTGGTAGTCGCTGTTAAAGCGGGAAATAAAGATATTAAAAGCATTGAAGATTTAACTCCGGCTATGAAAGTGGGAGGACAGATTGGAACTACTGGTGCAGATAAGTGCAAGGAATTGGAAACCCATGGAAAAATCAAAGAAGCTAAAATCTATGACGGATTAGATGTAGCCATGATGGACTTGCAGAATGGAACAATCGATGCTTTAATTAATGACCTTCCTGTAACAAAAGCATATATGAATGCTAAACCGGGTGAGGTAGAAATTGTCGGAGATGTATTGAATGCAGAATCTTATGGAATCGCAGTAAAGAAAGGCAATAAAGAGCTGTTGGATAAAATCAATGCCGGAATGAAGAACATAAAGGAAAATGGAACCTTTGATGAGCTTTACAATAAGTGGTTTGAATAATGGATAAACAGGTTTGTCTTTATGGCAAACCTATTTTATTGATGTTGACATTAGGAGGAGATAAATTTGGAAAACTATTTAATGGGAATAAAGGTTGCTTATAGCGGAATATGGGTAACCCTGCAAATAACCATCGTAGCGGTGATTATTGGTGTGACTCTTGGACTCATCATAGCACTGTGTAAGCTATCGCGGCATAAGCTTATTCGTGTTCCAGCAATACTATACATAGAACTGCTGAGAGGAACCCCTCTTTTGGTGCAGGCCCTCATCTTATATTATGGTCTGCCTATGCTGCTTCAAAGCAAAGGCATTATGTTTCGATGGGATTATCCCATTGTTGCAGGAATGATCGTCTGTGGAATTAACAGCTCTGCTTATGTGGCGGAAATCATTCGATCCGGTCTGCAGGCCATCGATAAAGGTCAGATGGAAGCTTCACGCTCTTTGGGAATGACTCATTTTCAGGCAATGAAGCTGGTAATTATTCCACAGGCCTTTAAGGTGATTCTGCCAGCTCTGGGAAATGAGTTCGTGTCGTTAATCAAAGAAACCGCTGTACTATCGGTTATTACAATAACTGAAATAACCAGAAAAAGTACCCTTTGGTCATCAGTTACGTTTCAGTCATGGCCGGCTTATCTGGGCACAGCATTTGTATATTTGAGTCTTACAATTCCACTTTCAAGAGTGGTCGTTTATTTGGAAAGGAGAATGGCACAAAGTGATAGAAGTTAATAATTTAACTAAAAGTTACGGAGCTTTGAAGGTTCTGAAAAAAATTGACGTTAAAATCAAAGAAGGTGAAGTGGTTTGTGTTATTGGCCCTTCCGGATCGGGAAAGAGTACTTTTTTAAGATGTTTGAATTTGCTGGAAGAGCCTTCCTCCGGAGAAATTTTTATAGACGGCCAGCAAATAAATGAAAAGGGTATTGATCTAAACCTGATGAGGCAAAAACTCGGGATGGTATTTCAGAACTTTAATTTATTTCCTCACATGACAACTCTGGAAAATATTACGCTGGCTCCTATCAATGTAAGAGGAATGTCCAAAAAGGATGCGGAGAAAATGGCTATGAGCTTGTTGGAGAGGGTGGGGCTGGCCGATAAAGCTTTCGTGTATCCCGGTGCTCTTTCAGGCGGTCAGAAGCAGCGTGTAGCAATTGCCAGAGCCCTGGCGATGAATCCGGAGGTCATGTTATTCGATGAACCCACTTCTGCTCTCGACCCGGAAATGGTGGGAGAAGTTCTTGAGGTGATGAAAAATCTGGCGGAAAAAGGGATGACTATGGTAATAGTAACCCATGAGATGGGATTTGCTCGAGAGGTTGCAGACAGAATCCTGTTTATGGATGAAGGAGTCGTTGTGGAAGAAGGAACGCCGGATCAGATTTTTAATAATACTCAAAGTGAAAGAACCAAGGAGTTTTTAAGCAAAATTTTGTAATACAGCGCTTTTTTGTGGTAAACTATCAGTATATGATTGTGGAGGTTAAAACATTGAAAAAAAGAGAAATATTCCATAAAATTGCTGATAGCATTGATGAAGGACTAATTTATATTGATAAAAGAAGAAGATTTCAGATATTTAACCACAAAGCAAAAGAAATAACGGGTATTATATTAGAAAATGCGGCTTCACATCCGGAGGGGAACATTGAAAATGGCGATATTGTTGTTATCACAGACAACTCCGTGGGTAATGATGACGGTGATTTGCTTCCTGAGGATTTGGCTCTGATCAATATTCGGGACAAACATATAAAACCGGGAGATGTGCTGTTGGCAATCGGAGTATACAAAAATTCTGAAATGAAGCCTGTATACAAATATACCCGGGGAAACAGCATTACTTCACAATTTGAATTACACGAAAATTATTTGGGCTTTTGTATTTCAGCCATTATTCGGGCAAAGGACAACCTGATGCGGATAACGGTAAATAATATAAATTATGATTTGAGATTTATCAATTG
>DKLE01000050.1:6937-13004 GCA_002455605.1 Firmicutes bacterium UBA6648 | reverse complement strand
TTTATCAATTCCGTAGGACATGTTGTTATTATTGACGGACGAACAGGCCAGATAAAGTTTTTCCAAGAAAAAGGCTATACCGTAAGAAAAGAGTCTATAAAAGAAGTTTTAACAGGTAGCAAGTATATTGCCAAAGGCACATCAGGAAGTGAATTGGAGGTCATAGGGGCTACTGTTGAAGATATCTTTGAGTATAATGATCTTTTTAAAAAAGTAGATGAGATTTTAGAGGGAAAAAGCGAACGAATATGCAGTACAGTTTATGAATTGAACAAAAGGCCGGGTCTTTGTTCCATTTATCCGGTGGGTGATGAAAACGGAGTTGAAGGAGTCCTTTTAAAAATAAGAGATTTATCCAGAATGGAAGAGCTGCTTCAAGACCGTAATGAGATTATCATTGAAATGGAGAAGAAAAGTCAGGACTTTAATAAATTGTATATGGACATACCTTCGGATGCTTTTGAAAACTTTGTAGGAAACAGTTCCGTGATGAAGGAAGTAAAATTTTTTGCCTATAAATCTTCCAAGACCAAATTTAATGTACTGATTACAGGTGAAAGCGGAACGGGAAAGTCGCAGCTGGCATATGAAATTCATCGTATGTATAATAAAAGCGCTCCCTTTGTTGAAGTAAACTGCAGTGCAATTGCTCCCAATCTAATCGAAAGCGAATTGTTCGGCTATGTGGGAGGTGCCTTTACGGGAGCCTTGGCCTCTGGTAAAATAGGATATTTTGAGCAGGCAAACGGAGGCACTATTTTTTTAGATGAAATAGGTGAGCTTCCTATGGAAATCCAGGTCAAGCTGCTATATGTTCTGCAAAATAAAGTGATTTACCGAGTAGGGGCTACCAAGCCTACCAATGTAGATATAAGAATTATTACCGCCACCAATCAAAATTTGCAGGAGGCTGTAGAAAGAGGAACCTTCAGGCAGGATTTATATTACCGAATTAATGTTTTTCCCATTTATATACCGCCTTTAAGAGAACGAAAAGCGGACTTACTCTTGCTTATCAATAAGATATTAAATAAAATCTGCAATCGGTATGAAATGGAGCCGAAATTGTTTTCGGGACAGGCTTTAAGTAAGATAATGCATTATAATTGGCCGGGAAATGTGCGGGAGCTGGAAAATGTGATTGAAAGAGCAATTACTTTATGTGATTCCAATTTGATTTATCCAGAGCATATAAATATTAATGAAGCACAAAATCAGTCTATCTTGAATTTCAAAGAAAGAGTACAGTTAGCAGAAAAAGAAATTTTATTGAATGCTTTGAAGGAATATTCCGGGGACAGGCAAAGAATAATCGAAGAACTGGGAATTTCTAAATCGGTGTTTTATGATAAACTGAAAAGGTATAACATAACGGGATAAATAAATTAAAACGTTGGGCGGTGCATATGAAACTTACTTTTGTCAGACATTTAAAGTTAAAAAAATATACTTATGAAAGCGGTATATATCATGCAGAAAGCAAATATCCATTTGGCTTTGGATTTGGAAAACTGACTGCTTTTAACCAGGAGAATGAAATCGAATATGAATTGAAGCAGGAGAATTGGTGGCAGCAAATTTTGATTTGTATTCCATTTTGGGGATTCTTTTTAGGGATTGATATGTTTCCCCCTTATGAATTTTACCATAGGGGAGTACATTGTGGTAAGACTAGAGTCTCATTCTGGACACCGCGTCGAATTATAGAGATGGATAATGGAGTATATGAATTATATACACATAGCAATAATTACATTTCAATTTTAAAGAATGACATACAAATCGCTTTAGTACAAAAAGAAGAGGTGACTATTGAGGAGAGAAATACATATCATTTAAATGTAGATGAAAGTTTAGTAAATGATATGAACCTGATGGCTTTATTCATTGCATTTATAGATATAGTATTCTTTCCTAACGGACCGGAGTTTTGGCTGGAGCGTTCAGAAAGAACCATTGGACCGGATAAGCTTTATTATAGGACTTATTGGAAGCCAGAAAGTGAACGCGAAGAAAACAGCGCGGAAAAATAAGAAAAAGGTGCAGCATTGATTTTGTTCAATGCTGCACCTTTTTTTATCGCTCAATTTTATCAAAACATATACTTTTTGTACTTGTATTCATCATGCAGTGTGCGCCGAAGGGCAGGGTCATGTTGGGGTTCCCATGTCCGGACTGAATATTATACATAACAGGAATGGGAATATCGGCCAAAGCTTCCTGAAATATATTTAATTCGGTATATCCGGGCATATCGTAATTGAGACATTTGGTAAACTGACCCAGCAATATGCCTGCGCAGTCTTTCAGTTTGCCAGCATTTTTTAGCTGATATACCAACCGATCAATACGGCTCATGGCTTCACCAACCTCTTCAATAAAAAGAATTTTACCTCTCGTATCAACTTCGTAAGGAGTACCCAATGACGCACCTAAAAGAGCAAAGTTACCCCCTGTCAGCATTCCCTCTGCACAGCCTTCCTTCAGTACCTGAAGCTCATATCCTTGAGGATTTTGAAACTCATAGGGAGTTTCAGCATTTAACGCCTGAAATAGACTGGATTTGGATTCATCATCAAAATCCTCTATCATATTGGATGATACCATAGGACCATGGAAGGTCACAAAATTACATATTTGGTTGAAAAGAAGGTGAAAACTCGTAATATCACTGTATCCCACAAAGATTTTAGGGTGTTTTTTTATCATTTCCAGATCCAGATATTCAAGAGATCGGCTTCCGCCGTCTCCTCCTCTTATGCAAAAGATAGCGTCTACTTCGGGATCGGAAAACATACGATTAATCCACTTTCCTCTGGTTTCGCCGTCTCCTGCCATATAACCGGCAAGATTAGAAGTCAAATTATCCGCTGCTTTAATTTTAAAGCCCAGTTGTTCTATTACTGCCTTGCATTGGGCTTCACGCTCCGGAGAGATAGCTGAACTGGGGCATACTAACCCGATAGTGGCGCCGGGTTTTAATGGTTTAGGATATTTCATCAGTCATTCCTTTCTAAACAATAGGTCATTTAGTACCACATAACATTTACGATAACCGTAGCGGCAATCAATGAGGCTAAATCGCCCAAAAGTCCTGCAATAATGGAATGTCTGACGTTTGTAATACCTACAGCACCAAAATATACCGCTACTATGTAGAAGGTGGTTTCTGTGGAACCTAAGGCAACAGAGGCAATTCTCCCGATTTGGCTCTGAGTGCCGTAAGTGGCGATCAGTTCACTCATCATACCTTCTGCACCGCCGCCGGAGAAAGAACGCATAATACCCATAGGCAAAACTTCACCGGGCATGCCGATTAAATTTGTGATGGGGTTGATAAGTGTAATCAGCCAATCCATGGCTCCGGATGCACGGAACATACCGATGGCTGCAAGCATACATACTAAATAAGGAATAATCATGATTGCTACGGAAAGGCCTTCTTTAGCGCCTTCTGTAAATACAGAATATACTTTAACCCCTTTTGTAAGGGCATAAACCGGAATAAATAGCAAGAGTACCGGAATTGCATAGGTGGAAATGGTATTTAATACTTCTGTCATAAAAATGTACCTCCTTGTTTGATTTTATTATAGTTCAATCGGATCGTTGCCAATATAATTTTCATTGATTTCCAATGTCCCTGCGGCTCTTTCTTTGGCTATAACATTTTCCAGCTTGTATCGTTTTAGTTTTCCTAAAAGGATAGTTGCAGCAACGCCTGTAACTGTTGAAATTGTTGTAGCAAGAATAACCGGACCGACAATTTCAGCGGCACCTTGCACCTGAACAGCTGAACGCAAGGCCAGAACCGTTACCGGAATCAGCGTAATGGAAGTTGTGGCTATGGCTAACAGCATACATTGAGCATCTGTGGCAATATGCTTTGTTTTATTTAAGGTCTGCAAATCTGCCATAGCTTTTAGACCAAAAGGAGTGGCAGCATTACCAATACCCAGAATGTTAGCGGCAAAGTAAAGAGCCATTGAACTCATAGCTGGATGATCAGCGGGAACTTCCGGAAAAAGCTTTGTCATAACAGGCCCTAAAAGCTTACCCAGCTTTTCGCAAAGGCCGGCTTCTTTCATGACAGACATAAGTCCGGTAAAGAAAACCATAACACCAATAAGTCCGATTACAATTTCCACTGCGGTATTGGCAAATGAAAACAGAGCTTCCTGCACGTCACTGATATTACCGGTGACTATGCCTGCGATAACGGCGATGGCTACAAGTCCCGCCCAAATGTAATTCATCATAGAAAATAACCTCCTAAAAATAAAATTGTAAAAAATATAATGAATTTTCACACTTTAATTAAAATGCAAAATTTATGCCAGGTGAATATAACTTAGCTAAATATAATAAAAGTAATAAAATTTATAAAAAAAGATTACTTTATCCAAATAAAGAGCATTTCTTTAAGGATGAACATCGTTAAAAAGTACTGGATATAGGACAAAATTCCTGGAATCAGGACAAATAATATTGAAAAATATTTAGTATTAAGAATATTGTAAAATTTTTGTTGATTTTTTATAATCTCTTGCATATACTTGTCCTGGAAAGCTAAGAAGGAGTTAGGTGATATGGAAAAAATAAAATATTATTATTCAGCTATGTCAAAGCAAGTTTTTATCTTGCTGTTGAGCTTTTTATTTGCCATAAGATTTATTTTGCTTGTGCAGGTGACCACCTATAACATTAATGGCTATGGTGAAAATTTGAATATAGGGGCTACGCTAATATTATATTTGGTATACTTATGCATATGTATATTCTTTTTTACTGCCTATAAATTCTTTTTTACTGTTTTTGATGAGGAACGTGCCATTTACTATAATAAGCTGCTGAGAAAAGAAATAGAGGTAGATTTAAACAAGGTAAAGCGGGCTCATTTAACCAAAAAAGGAATGTATTTATATGGAGAAGGGGGCGAAAGGCCTATTTTTTACCTGCCTTTTTTTCGGTGGGGAGTTATTTCTCCGGTTGGAGTAGATAATTTTTATAAGGTTTTAAAAGAAAAGAAAATAAAGATTGAAAAGGATTTCACGGTTCTCCCAGGACATGGCAGGAGGTGGAAATGGGTATCCATTATGTACACCTGTCTGGCCTTATTTACGCTTGGTTCAGCTACTCAAGCCTTATCGCTGGTAGTGGCGATTCTTAAAAGTCATTAATTAAAAATACATAAATAAAAGGGTAACTCTTCGTTACCCTTTTTATTATGCTATTTTCCAAGGTTATCCTTCAGTACCCGAAGGGCATTGCCATTGCATATTTTATCTAATTGGTCATCTGTAAAGTGTTTAGATAAAGCATTAAGCAGAAGGGGATAGCTGGCATAATCCTTGAATTCCAATTCGCAGTCAATTCCGTCAAAATCAGAGCCTAACCCAACGGATTCAATACCGGCTTTGTTTACCATATAATTGACATGCTCAACAATTTGGCCGATGGTTGCATATTCTGAGTCTTCCTTCAGAAAAGCTGAATAAAAGTTGACACCAACCAAGCATCCCTGATTGCCAAGTACCTTTAATTGATCGTCTGTTAGATTTCTTCTGTGATTGCATAAGGCCTTTGCGCAGGAATGAGAAGCTATAAAGGGCTTATTGCTGTGTTTAGCCACATCGTAAAATCCGCCTTCTGAGAGGTGGGAAACATCAATAAGAATGCCCAGGCGGTTCATTTCTGACACAACATCTATTCCGAAGGGCTTTAGTCCAAGACTGTGTTCAGAAGGATCATCACTGGAGGGAAAACCTATATTGTTTTCAAAATTCCAGGTTAAGGTAATGAGCCGCACTCCCTTATGGAACACTTCCTGAAGTCTTTCCAGGTTATCCTCTAAAATTACTCCGTCTTCAACAGCTAAAATAGAAGAGATCTTGGAGTCTTTTGCGTTGGACAAAATATCCTCTGCGCAGAGAGCAGGTCTTATGTAATTGGAGTTTAAAGCAAGCTGAGCTTTGTAAGTTTCGTATACTTTATTGAAAATGTCATAGGGAGCCATGGAAGCTTTTTCTTTGGGGGATATAAAGATAGCAAAAAACTGAGCTAAAGA
>DKLE01000050.1:0-6773 GCA_002455605.1 Firmicutes bacterium UBA6648 | reverse complement strand
CGCTAATATGACCGGAATTGCTTGAGAGTGTGTAATCTGGATTTCTATAACACTCCAGCAGAGTGTCACAATGCATATCAATTATTTTCATATATCTATCTCCTTTTTAATATATTATGATACACTAATAACAAAGCAAAAACGATACCAAATACCCCTTATTGGCATAATAATTGCGTAAATATGACAGCAGACCGTATTATATTCAAATAAAGGAAGAGGAAAAAACAATGGAGCAAAAAGGTGATTTGGTCAGATTGTTGGATTTAGATAAGGATTTTATCATTGATTTAAAATATGCTACTACTGACAATTTTACGAATGAAAAAATATATAATTCAGGAGAATGTTACATACATAAAAATACCGCAGTGCTTTTAATAAAAGCAAAAGATATTTTTCATAAGGATGGATATCGGGTAAAGGTATGGGACGCTTATCGGCCCATACGTGCACAGGCTAGGTTTTGGCATTTATTGCCCAATAATGAATTTGTTGCAAGGCCGCCGGATATGGATAATTTGAAAGAATTTAAGACTAATCATATGAATGGATTGTGTGTAGATATAACCCTGACAGATATGGAGGGGAAGGAATTGGTGATGCCCAGCAACTTTGATGAATTTTCTCCGAAAGCCTCCTTATCCTGTCCTGAAATTTCATGGGAAGGAAGGGAAAATGCACACTACATGAAACGGATCATGGAGAGTGTAGGTTTTACTGCATATGAGGGAGAATGGTGGCATTTTTATGATAAAACTATTGAACCGGGTCCATATATGGATTATGAAATATAAAGAGGATAGAGATGGATGTAAGAAAGCAAATTAATGAGATATTTCAGGAAATTATTGATATAAGAAGAAAGCTTCATGCTAACCCGGAATTGTCAGAGAAAGAAATCCAGACTTCAAAAACAATCAGTGAATATCTTAAGCAATATGGCATTGAGCATGAAACAGAAATTGCCGGATACGGCATTGTGGCCATTGTCAAAGGAAAAGGAAACCGTCTTACGGATCAAAAATATTTTACCATCGGCATAAGAGCAGATATGGATGCGCTGCCCATAGAGGAAAAGACGGCGGTATCCTTTCAATCAAGAACAGCAGGAATAATGCATGCCTGCGGACATGATATTCATATGGCTGTACTTTTGGGAACGGCAAGAATATTAAAGGAGCTGGAAAAAGAGCTTTCCGGTAATGTTAAATTCTTTTTTGAGCCGGCAGAGGAAACCATCGGCGGAGCTAAGCAAATGATAGAAGCCGGCTGTCTTACGGAGCCTGAGGTAGATGCAGTTATAGGTCTGCACATTGCTCCGGAGCTGGAAGAAGGAAAAGTCCAGTTCAGAAAAGGAAAAATGAATGCTTCGTCTACGGAATTTGAGATAAAGATCCAGGGAGAAGCCTGTCATGGAGCACATCCGGAAAAGGGTATCGATTCTATTGTTGCTGCTTCCAGTGTGATCGGTGCCTTGCAGAGTATCATAGCCAGGAACTTGTCGCCCACTAATCCCGGAGTCATAACCATAGGTCAAATCCACGGGGGCAATAAGAACAATGTCATAGCAAAGGAAACAGTGTTTTCAGGGATTATAAGGGCTTTGGACAATCCTACCAGAGACTTTATGAAAGAGCGGGTTAAAACGGTTTCTGAAAGTACGGCAGAGGCTTTTGGTGCCAAGGCTGAGGTCACATTCACTGACAGCTATCCTGCACTGGTGAATGATGAGGAAATCGTTTCCATTCTGGAAGCTGCTGCGCTGAAAGCTATGGACAGACAAGATATCTGTTATTTACAGGAGCCAAGTCTGGGAGCGGATGATTTTTCTTATTTTTCTGAAGCCGTAAAATCAGCTTATTTTAATATTGGATGTTTAAAAAAAGATGAACCAATACCCCAGAAGCTTCACAGCGGATGGCTGAATCCCAGTGAAGAGTGTGTCCGAACAGGGATGCTCGTAGAGGTGCTTGGTGTAATGGAACTGTTGAGACAAAGGATTTAAATAAAAATAAAAATTGATAATGGCTGAGGGAGGTATAGGGGTGCATGCTGAGAGACACAGTAGTGCAGGTGGATTTACAAGCGATAGCTTATAATATGGACAAAATTTGTGAAATGGCGGGAAGTGAAGTGGCAGTGATGCCCGTGATAAAAGCAAACGGCTATGGTCATGGGGCTGTGGAAATTGCTCCTACTCTTATGGGGCACGGCGCCCGTTATCTGGCAGTGGCAACACTGACAGAAGCCTTAGAATTAAGGAAGTGCTATCCGGAATATCCGCTTTTTATTTTAGGACATACGCCGGACCGATTGCTTCCCTTTGTAGCAGAGCATAACATCACACAGACAATTTTCTCAAGAAAGCAGGCTGAAATATTATCGGCAGAAAGTATGAAAGCCGGAAGAAAAACAACGGTTCATTTGAAAGTAGACACGGGTTTTCACAGGCTGGGAACAGATAGTCTGGAAGAATTAGAGGAGATTTGTTCTTTTCCGGGAATTGAAGCAGAGGGAATTTTCTCTCATTTAGCTTTGGTGAATGATGAAGAGAATAGAAAACAGGTTGATAAATTTTTAGCCATCATAGCCGAGCTGGAAAAAAGGAAAATATACTTTAAATATAAGCATGTGGCAGATAGTATTTCATCCGTGGACTATCCCGAATTCCGTATGAATATGATTCGGCCGGGAGCTTTAGTTTTCGGACTGAAGGGCTGCCACAAAGGCTCTATAGATGTGAAACAGGCCATATCCTTTGTTACAAAGATTTCCCAGTTACACTGGGTATCAAAAGGAGAAGGTGTGGGGTATGATTATTTATGGAAAGCTCCCAAAGATACGGTGATAGGAACACTTCCTTTCGGCTATGCAGATGGATATCCGCGCAATATGAGAGAGAAAGGATATGTTTCCATAAAGGGGATAAAATGCCCCATTATCGGAGTCATTTGCATGGATCAATGTATGGTGGATCTTTCAGAAGTACCTGATGTCAGCGAAGGAGATACGGCTATTATATACGGCAATGGCGAAGACAATTCCATGACTATAGAAGAAGCGGCGAAACAGGCCGGAACCAACAAGAATGAAATTGTTGCAAGAATAACGGCAAGGCCTCCTAGAAAATATTCGGAATAATAACTCCTAAATAAGAAAACCATATGCAGAGAGGAATCTTGAGGCATATGGTTTTCTTATTTTATATGGTGCTATATATTGCATCGATTAAATAGTTCTAAAGAGGTTTTTCGAATAAATGGGTTAAAAATGCTGGGAACTGTTTTATTGGAAATAAAACAAACAACAAAGGGCTGTTTGGCGTAAACAATTCCCACATCGTTTGAAATGTTATCATCATCTCCGGTTTTGCTGGCAACCTTTGTTCCTATGGGAAGCATTTCTTTAATTTTGTGTTTTATCTGCTGACGGAATAAAATTTCTTTAATTTCCTGGGAAACTGGCTGGCTGATAAATTCATCTGTGTATAGTTTTTCTAGCAGCATACCGATTTCTGCAGGAGTTATGACATTTTGGATGCCTTTTTTTGAAGCCTCCAGATCAAAAAGCTTTCGGTTTACTCTAGTGTCCGTAAGACCCATGGCGGCAAACCCTTCATTTAATGTTTCTGTGCCTAAATAAGTAATAAGTACATTAGTTGCAGTATTATCGCTGATGGTTATCATTAAATTGCAGAGAGTACGAATATCTGCTAAGACTTCTCCGGTGAAGGCATTTAATGCACCGCAGCTCGGCATTTTATCTTCATCTTTGATTAATAGCTTGGTGTCTAGATTTATCTTGCCTAAAGCGGACAGGCGGTAAATCTCCATGAGAATCGGAAGCTTTATAACACTGGCGGGTATAAAGTGATCCTGTTCATTAAAAACCATTGTGTCGCCGCTAATCATATTTTTATAGTAAAAACCTGAGTGGCCCGGCATTGAAGCAATTTCTTTTAAGATATTATCCATAATTTATTGATCCTTTCTCTTATATATAGTATCAATGGTAAGCTTTCTCTAGATTCATTATAAAAGCCTTTCCCATAATATTTATGCTTATTTATAAAGCAAAATTGATGCCAATATGGTTTTTGTGAAAAGAGGATAAGCAATATTGAAAACAGGAATTTAGTCCTGAAATCAGGACTGAAAAATAATGATAATTATGATAAATTCAAGAATAAGGAAAAAAGGCAGATATATTCATACATATTACGGCAAAAACAACTTGGCATGACAATTGCTTTAGATAATGCTGTATAAAAGTGCTGTTATTTTATAGGGCTTAGTTAAGTACAAAATAAAGACAATTAGGGAGGAAGTAAATGATAACAGAAGTAAAAAATGAGGTGTTGTATTTTGATGGATGCAGTACAGTAGAATTGGCGGAAAAATATGGGACGCCCCTATACGTATATTCGGAGAATGCTATTTTGAAAGAATGTAATGAACTAAAAAGCTGTTTTTTGGATAAGTATGAAAATACTCGTGCAGCATATGCCACGAAAGCCTTTTCTTCTATAGCTATGTGTAAGATTATGGATAGAGAAGGGTTTTGCCTGGATGTAGTTTCAGGAGGAGAACTATACACCGCAATTAAAGCAGGATTTCCGGCAGAAAAAATTGAGTTCAATGGAAACAATAAGCTAAGGGAAGAATTGGAATTAGCCATTGACTACGGAATCGGAAGAATTATTATTGACGGATTACAGGAGCTTGAATCAATTGAAGAAATCTGTAAGGAAAAAAATAAAAAGATGAATGTTCTTTATCGAATTACACCTGGTGTTGACAGTCACACTCATGATTATATCACCACTGGTAAAAAGGATTCAAAATTTGGGATTCCGTTGGATGAAGAAGTTATTTATCCGGCTATTGAGGCCGCCATCAAAAGTCCTTTTGTGAACTTTAAAGGTATTCATTTTCATGTAGGTTCCCAGCTCTTTGACAATCGTTCCCATCTGCTGGCGTTAGAAACAACTCTGCAGCTTGTGAAAAAGACAAAGGAGAAGTTTAATTATGATATTACAGAGCTGAATGTGGGAGGGGGCTTTGGTGTTACCTATACTGATGAACAGAGAAAGCCTTACGAATATTTCTTAAAGCCTATTATGGAGAGAATTATTGAATTTTCTAACGAAACAGGTATGGAAAGACCGGCAGTAGTAATTGAACCCGGCAGAAGTATGGTAGCCGAAGCGGGAATTAGTTTATATACAGTAGGAAGTATTAAGAATATTAAGGGAATCAGAAAATATCTTTCTATTGATGGAGGAATGACAGATAATATTCGTCCTGCCTTGTATCAAGCGGAGTATAAGGGAGCTATTGCCAATAAGATGAGCAGACCTGCTGAGGATGTTGTTACGGTATGCGGCAAATGCTGTGAATCCGGTGATATATTAATTAAAGACGGAAAATTTGCTGAGGCAGAAGCAGGAGATATTCTGGCAATATTCTCTACAGGAGCGTACGGGTATTCCATGGCAAGCAATTATAACAAAAATCCTATTCCGGGCGTAGTGCTGGTAAAGGGTGGAAGATCTGCGGAAATTATCAGAAGACAAAGCTATGAAGAGATGATTGCACGAGAATGTTATACAGAATTATAAACCGGAGGTAATGGAATGAAATTTACCAAAATGCAAGGGGCAGGAAATGATTTTATAGTGATAAACAATATCGAATTAAATATTCCTGTGGAAAAACTTTCTGACATTGCAAAAAAAGTCTGTGAAAGAAGAGTTTCAGTGGGAGGAGATGCCCTGATGGTGGTTGACCGGGCTTCACGACACGGAGATTTTCAGATGCGTTTTTACAATTCGGACGGCACAGTTGGAGAAATGTGCGGAAACGGTGCTAGATGTATTGCCAGATATGCTTATGAAAACAAGATTGCAGGTGAAACCATGGTGATTGAAACCCTAGCGGGAAATGTCTGGGCATGGAGAATGGATAAAAGAAGATATAAAATTCGTTTAAACAATCCGGAAAGAATAGAGCTAAACAATGATATTTGTATGGACGGCAAGATGTATGAATGCTCTTATATTGAACTGGGAAATCCCGGACTGCCTCATGCGGTTGTAAAATTGCAAGGTCTTTCCAGCTATGAAAATAATGAAATTTTTCAATTGGGAAGTAAAATCAGGCATTATAAGGAATTTCCCAAAGGTGCAAATGTAAACTTCTATGAGGTGATCCAAGGAAATGATGTCCGAGTAAAAACCTTTGAGCGGGGCGTAGAGGATTTTACCTTGGCCTGTGGAACGGGATCAGGTTCTACTGCAGCGATATTGACGTTAAAAGGCGTGGTAAAAAAGGGTGAAACCGTTAATCTGCATGTGCCGGGAGGAGTATTATCCGTGGATGTGGAGCTGAATGGAGAACAAGTAAAAAATCTTTACTTAATAGGGGACACAAATATTGTAGCAGTAGGCGAGATAACAGATGAAGATTTAGTCGTATAAAAATTTTTAATTTATGCTTGGTATTTAATTTTAGAAAGGAGTTCCTCAAATGGAAACGATAGAAAAAAAGAGCTTTTGGCAAAATTATAGGTTTCCAATCATACTGCTTTTGGCTATCGCAATAGGCAGTGCAATTGGTGTAGTAATGGGTGAAAAGGCAACCGTATTAAAGCCTTTAGGAGAAATTTTTATAAACCTAATGTTTACGGCAGTAGTGCCGATGGTATTTGTAACCATTTCAAGTGCAGTGGGAAGTATGCTGAATATGAAACGACTGGGTAAAATACTGGGA
>DKLE01000099.1 GCA_002455605.1 Firmicutes bacterium UBA6648 | reverse complement strand
TTATAATGAAATACCTTCATTATTAAGCAGTTAAGCAAATTTATTGAAATAGCAGGATTCTGCTTTCACCAGAGAAAAATTCAAATGTAAATAGCTGCCCATTTGATTTATCTGTTAAATCCGCTTTCGCGCTTTATCTGTTAATAAATAAATTAAGATTGAATTATTTGATAATTTATTATACTATTTAAATTAATAGTTATTTATTTAGCTAAAGTATGAAAAGACTGTTTAAATAGCTATTTGAAGCTGTTAAAAATTTTTATAACATAGAAGTTAATTTATCACTGTATTCGAATGAGTACAGTGATTTTAACAAGGAGGAGGTGTAAGTGTGCATAAGCTTTTAGAGTTACAGAGTGCATTATTGAAAGAAATTGACAAATATGAAAAAATTGTTACGGAAAGGGATGAGCCGATTGATTGGGAGCGGGTACATATTTCCAGCTGTGCTAAATTAGGATATCTAATGGCTGAAAAAAGAGGTGTGGACCCGATTCTTGCAGCTTCAGCGTGTGCGATTCATGATTATGGCAGAATCATTACAGGAAAGCAGGAAAACCATGCAGAGGCTGGGTATGTACCAGTTCAGGAGTTCTTGAAAAAAACAGAGCTTTTTACAGAAGAAGAAATTAAAATTTTATCAATAGCTGTTAAGAATCACAGCAATAAAAGTGAAGTGGGAAACCCCATTGAAGAAATTGTGAAAGATGCAGATGTCCTAGATTTTCATCAATATGGGTATAAGATGAACAGAGCAGAGCAGCAGGCACGACTTGACAAATTATTGAAAAAACCTTAAAGTAAATTATAAGTCAATTGCGAAAATTGAAGGAATTTGTTATAATAACAAATAAATTAGCGAGTTAATTGTTTAGATTAACAAATATTAGCTAGAGTTGGAGATGTTTTTATGTTTAGTAAAAGAAATTTAAGAAGTTTTTGTGAAGCTTTATTACTAGTTTTGTGTAGTAGCACGTTTGTCTTTGCTTCTGCCGAATCCGGACACGGAGACTTAGGGAATCAGCTTCCCCTTTGGAGCTGTATACCATTTCTAGGAATGCTGCTTTCTATTGCAATATTTCCCCTTCTCAAACCGGAGTGGTGGGAACACAATATGTTAAAAGTAGCAATTTTCTGGGCCTTGGTCTTTTTAATTCCCTTCGGAGTGGTCTTTGGAGCCCAGATGCTCACTTTCCAAGTACTTGAAATGATTTTGCTGGATTATCTGCCGTTTATTGTTTTACTCTTTGGCTTGTTTGTAGCCGCGGGAGGCATTGCATTGAAAGGAACCTTGGTAGGGAATACCAAAACCAATGTTGTTTTGTTGCTGATTGGTACAGCTATAGCTAGCTGGGTAGGAACAACGGGAGCTGCAATGCTCATGATTCGTCCCATAATCAGGGCAAACGCGTGGAGAGAAAAGAAGGCTCACGTTATAATCTTCTTTATCTTTATGGTGGCTAATATCGGAGGCTGCTTGACCCCCGTAGGAGATCCCCCATTATTTCTAGGTTTCTTAAGAGGCGTTCCTTTCTTCTGGACAATGAAATTGTTCCCTATTATGTTGTTTAATATAATAATTCTTACGGTAATATTTATTTTGCTTGATAAAAATTTATGTAAAAAGGAACTTGCAGCAGGAAGATCACCGCAGAAGATGAACGGCAACAGCGTTAAGACACCGCTTAGAATTGAAGGTGCTCACAATTTTATTTTTATATTTATGATTGTAGGCGCAGTAATATTAAACGGGATGCTTCCTAATTTTGCATCATTTGCTGATCAAGCTACAGGAGAGTTGTATGGATTACATATTGCCGGTGTACTTTTTCCGTATAACAGCATAATACAAATGCTGATTATATTGGCGGCCGCATTTTTATCAATGGTAACAACAAAGAAAGAAATAAGGCAGGCCAATAGTTTTACTTTTGCACCGATAGAAGAGGTTGCCAAATTATTTATTGGTATTTTCTTAACGATGATTCCTGCTCTTGCTATTCTGAAAGCAAACGGAGCATCTTTGGGAATTACCGAACCATGGCAGTTTTTCTGGGCAACAGGGGCCCTGTCATCCTTCCTTGATAATGCTCCGACGTATTTAGTATTTTTAACCACGGCAGGTTCAGTGGGCTTTACGGAAGGTGTAGCTACCACGGTAGGTATAGTGGCAGCAAGAGATTTGTTAGCAATTTCGGCCGGTGCGGTATTTATGGGCGCCAATACGTACATTGGTAATGCACCAAACTTTATGGTTAAATCCATAGCGGAAGAAAATAAGATCAAGATGCCGAGCTTCTTTGGATATATGGCTTGGTCGTTAGGTATTTTAATCCCAATTTTTATTCTTGATACATTGCTTTTCTTCCGATAGATAAATAATTTAAGAAAGATAGAAAGCCGTAGGAGATTTTAAGTTCCTACGGCTTTTTTTTATCCTGACTTTGATTTTTCATGGTTGACAACTTACTGTTAAGCCTGAAAAGTGCTGAATTTTTTTGTTGCATTTAAATACTTCATAAGTATTCCTATGTTTGCAAAATAGTAAGAATATTTGTCTTTACTTTGTGACTGCACAAGCTCTGCCTGTACTAATTTTTTTATATGCTGAGAAATGGTAGCCTGAGAATAGTCAAAGGCGGCCACTACATCCTTGTTGCAGACAGGAATACGATCCTTATTGCATTGCATGATATATTGATAAATTTTTATTCTTGCAGGATGTGCCAAAGCATCAGAAACCTGAGCAACCAGCAAAATCTCTTCTTCCTGCATATCATCCGATTCTTTTCTTAGTCTCATAATAATTCTCCTTGTATATTGCCTATTAACAATATGCATTTTACACGGTTAAGAGTTTAATGTCAATATTAGTTAAAAAATTGACTGAAATTTGTAATTGGTGTAGAAATTTAGTGTATACACAGCAATTATGAAAATCAAGAGAATAAGAGTAAAACTATTGCATCTTGCACGGTTATGTGATACAATTCCTAGCGTAATTAAAATAAAGAGGTTTTACAGCCTATATTTACATAGTTATTTTTGACCTAACTTATATTTAGTGACAATAAGGCCATACGGACAGCCGGGTCAAATGCCGATTTAGCGATTGTAATATTCGTGTTGATGAGCGAAAGCTCATATTTATTGTGGATAAACCACGAAATGTGTTCATAAGAAAACGTACTTGTGAATGATCAACATGAGCAGTAAAAGTAGAAATTACTGTATAGGCTCTAAAACTAACGGATTAAATAGGAATGCAAGAGATTGTTTCAAATAAATAATTCATAGTAAAGATCATTATCAAGTACAGCCATAGCTTAGTTTTATAAGTATGGTTGTTTTTATTTTATAATGAAAGAGAGAAGTATTTATGAATAATCAGGAAAAAACACCTATTTATAATGCCCTTTTAAAATATAAAGAAAATCGGATTGTTTCTTTTGACGTGCCGGGGCATAAGCAGGGAAAAGGGCATAAGGCCCTATTGGAGGCTTTTGGGGAAAAGTGTCTGTCAATGGATTTGAATTCCAGTAAACCATTGGACAACCTTACTCATCCCACAAGTGTTATTTATGAGGCAGAGCAATTGATGGCTCAGGCTTTTGGAGCTCATCATGCGTTTTTTATGATAGGAGGCACAACAAGCGCCGTACAAACAGTGATTTTCACCTGCTGCAAGCAGGGAGATAAAATTATACTGCCAAGAAATGTCCATAAGAGCGCAATCAATGCATTAGTCCTCTGCGGTGCGGTTCCGGTATATGTAAATCCGGGAATCAATGCAGAGCTGGGGATCAGTTTGGGGATGTCCGTTGAAAGTATTAAGCAGGCTATTGCCGATAACCCGGAAGCAAAGGCGGTTCTTGTTAATAATCCCACTTATTATGGTGTTTGCAGTGATTTAAAGGAGATTGTAAGACTGGCGCATCAGGCAGGCATGAAAGTGCTGGCAGATGAGGCACACGGTACACATTTCTACTTTGGGGAAGATTTGCCTCTTTCTGCCATGGAGGCAGGAGCTGACATGGCTGCTGTGAGCATGCACAAAACAGGAGGATCACTGACACAAAGCTCCGTGCTTCTTATGGGACAAAGTATGAAAGAGAACGAAGTAAGGCAGATTATTAATCTCACGCAGACTACCAGCGGCAGCTACCTTTTAATGGCATCTGTTGATATTGCAAGAAAAAATCTTGCGCTGCACGGCAGAGAGTTATTTAAAAAGATACTAGATATGAGTGAGTATGCCAGACAAGAAGTGAATCGGATTCCCGGTCTATATGCGTTTGGCAGTGAAATTATCGATCAGGAATGTGTGTATGATTTTGACAGAACAAAGCTGAGCATCCATACAAGAAAAACCGGATTGGCTGGAATCGAGGTCTATGATATTCTCCGGGATGAATTCGGTATACAAATTGAATTTGGTGATTTGGGAAATATTCTGGCTATTATATCTGTAGGAGACCGCCAGTTGGAAATAGAAAGGCTTTTAGGAGCGTTATCCGAGACCTCCAGAAGGTTTAAAAAGGATCCCATGGGATTATTGGCCTATGAATATATTAATCCTATAGTTGTAATGGAACCTCAGAAAGCATTTTATGGAAACAAAAAGGCGGTTCCGATCAAAGAAAGTGAAGGCCGTATCAGCGGAGAATTCGTTATGGCTTACCCGCCGGGAATACCTATTTTAGCTCCGGGGGAACTGATTACAAAAGAGATCATGACACATATTATTTATTCAAAAGAAAAAGGCTGTGTTATGATGGGCACAAAAGATATGGATATGAAATTTATTGAAGTGATGGAGGTATAAAAAATGGAATTATGGTATACAGAGGAGCACAGCCCGAATACGAGGTTTTCTATTAAGGTGAAAAAGCAGTTGTATTCTGAGCAAAGTCCTTTTCAAAGAATTGACGTATTTGAGGCCGAAGAGTTTGGCCGATTTTTAACCTTAGACGGATTGATGATGGTAACAGAAAAAGATGAATTTATTTATCATGATATGATCGTTCATATTCCCATGGCAACAAATCCAGATATTAAGAAAGTCTTGGTGATAGGTGCCGGTGACGGCGGAACGGTCAGAGAGCTTTCCCGATACTCAGGGATTGAAACCATTGATATGGTAGAAATTGATAAAATGGTTGTGGATATCAGCCGTAAATTTTTGCAGAAAACGGCTTGCTGTCTGGATGATCAAAGAGTGAACCTATTCTATGAAGATGGATTAAAATTCGTTCGGGATAAAGTAGAATGCTATGATCTGATAATAGTAGACAGCACAGATCCCGTCGGCCCGGGAGAAGGTCTTTTCACAAAAGAGTTTTATGGAAATTGTTACAAAGCATTGACCAAGAACGGAATCATGGTAAATCAGCATGAATGCCCATATTATGACACCTTTGCACATTCTATGAAACGTGCACATAAGAGGATAAGCGAACTGTTTCCTATAGTTAAAGTGTATCAGGCACACATTCCCACTTATCCGTCGGGACATTGGCTGTTTGGATTTGCTTCGAAGGCCTTGGATCCTATCCGGGATTTTAACGAAGAAAGGTGGAATAGCCTGAAGCTTACTACAAAATATTATAATACAGAGCTTCATGTGGGCTGCTTTGCTATACCCAATTATGTGAAAACCTTATTGGAGGAAGCAAAGCATGAATAATCAGTCCTATAGCTTTATGGCCTGCGATTGTGACTATGACAGAGCTTCTATTGTCCTCTTTGGAGCTCCTTATGACGGAACAGTCAGTTACCGTCCAGGCACCCGTTTTGCCCCTTCTGCTATAAGAAATGAATCCTTTGGCATTGAAACCTATTCTCCGTATTTGAAAAAAGATTTAGAGGACAGCAGAGTTTTTGATGCCGGCGATCTGGAATTGAGCTTTGGAAACAGCAGAAGGGCTTTAGACGAAATCCGAGCCATGACAGCAAAGATCATTACAGACGGCAAAATTCCTGTCATGCTTGGGGGTGAGCATTTAGTAACCTTAGGCTGTGTGGAGGCTTTGGCATTAAAATATCCGGAGCTGCATATTCTTCATTTTGATGCCCATGCTGATCTGAGAGAACAATATTTGGGAGAGGAGCTCTCTCATGCATGTGTTCTCCGACGCTGCCATGAAATATTGGGGGATAACCGGATTTTTCAATTCGGGATCCGTTCTATGACACGAGATGAAGATGAATTTGCACAAAAACATACGATTCAAAAAAAGTATACCTTAGAAGGGCTGGAAAACGTCATTAAAGAATTGAAGGACAAGCCCATATATGTTACTCTTGATCTAGATGTACTGGATCCGGCTTACTTTTGTGGAACAGGAACACCTGAACCAGGTGGAGTTTCCTTTAAAGAATTAATGGAGGCCGTGCATAAACTTAATGAGCTTTCAATTGTAGGAGCAGACATAAATGAATTAGCACCCCATTACGATCAAAGCGGAGTGTCTACAATAACTGCATGCAAAATACTTCGAGAGCTGGTTTTAACAATGAATTAGGGTAGCGGTACTTGAGTAAGGGGTTTTCGTGTGAGGTTTAATAAAAATTTTAAGAGACGCTTTTTTGAGAACAATATAGCCATATATTATGACGAAATTTATAGGTTTCTTAGAGTATTAACAGGGGAAAAAACTGCGGCTGAAGATTTGTGCCAAAATGTAATGGAGAAAGCATGGAAGTATCTTAACAGCTTAAAGACTGCCGATAAAGCAAAAAATTGGTTATTTCATATTGCAAGAAATGAAGCTAAAACCTATTATAGGAAACAATATAGAAGAGAAACCTATGAAATGACGGCACCAGAAATAAAAGAGGAATGGACCGAAGAAAATGAAAATGATATATTGGAATTTTTGATCCAGACGGAAGAAAGCAAAACTCTCTTGGAAGCTTTAACTTCATTACAGAAAAAATATTATCAGATTATTACTTTAAGATATGTAGCGGGGCTTGAGATCAAAGAGATCGCATACATACTAGATATTAATTATAATACAGCCAGGACAAATCTCCGCAGAGGTTTACAAGTTCTTAAAGAAGCTTATATTCAGTTAACAGAGGCAAAAAAATAATTAAAAACCACAAATTTAAAAATTCCGTTATTTGAAGAATATAATTTTAGTATTTGAGAAAAATAAATGAGAACAAAAATTTAGTTAGAGGTGAACATATGCCAAAAGACAGTCAGCCAGACAATAAAAAAGCACGCATGAAAAAGTGTAACGGTCAAACACCTATTACAAAAGAAAATCAGAATCAGAATCGAAATGCTAAAAAACAATCGATTGAAAGAAATGATGTTTAAATTTCTTGTTTCCTCTCATTGGAACAATCCGTTTAAAAAGCAAAAAAGGGATGGTCTCAAAAAATAAACCATGAATTAAAAATGGTTTGGATTTGAGACCGTCCTTTTTATTTAAACAGCAAAAAGCTGATCCAGCTGGGACAAGTTTATTACTATGGTTTGGGGACATATTGTAAAAAGAGGTCGAAGGTTAAAACATAAAAGGACCGAAATAAATATATTTTCAAAAAATTGAAAAAAGTTGAAACAGTATAAAAATTAAAGTATCTAATTTAATAGAGGGAGTTAAAAGATAAGGTTTACAACTTATCCAAAAAATTCGTTTTTCCTTTAAAAGAAAAAGGAGAGTGAATTTATGGATAAGGAGAGTTTGCTTGACTTATTGATTTTAGCTCAAAAGGATAATGAAGAGGCGATTTGTTATCTGGTAAAAAAATTTCAGCTGTTAATTAAAAAATTTGCTCGTCAATTGAATTATGACTGCGCTGAAACGGACTTAATAATTTATCTTCTTGAATTCACAAAAAAATTAGATACAAAAAAAATACAAAATTATTCGGAGGGAGAATTAGTAAATTATATAGTAAGATTATTAAGAAATAAGAAAATAGACATCTATAGAAAAAATAATTTGGCGTTAGAAGAAGTACATACGGGAAAAGAAATAAGTACAGAAGCTGTGCCGGGATTTGAGGAGCAAATTTGCCTGAAAGAATTATTAGACATGTTGTCTGATAAACACAAAAAAGTTATAATAGCCAAATACATTTATGGCTATTCCGATGCAGAAATCGGGACAAGTCTGGGTATTTCCAGACAGGCGGTAAATAAGCTGAAAAATAAGGCTTTGGAACAGCTTAGAGCACAAATAAAAGAGGAAAGGCTGACGCATTATTAATTTTTCAGTTCCCATAGTTTTTATTTTTTACAGACACCATAAAGCTGGCAATAAGGGATGTTAATGGTATGGTTAAAATTAGACCGATACTGCCGCAGAGAGAGCGGATGATCTCCATTGCTATCACTTCTCTGCTGAGAGCTTCGTTCAAGGACATATTTGAATTGATTATAACAAGAAATAAAGGCATAGTTCCGCCCACATAGGCTAGTATCAGCGTATCTACCATTGTTGACATAATATCCTTGCCCACCTCCAGGCCGGAGCTCATCAGCTTCGCAAAACCTACGTTAGGAGAATGTCTCTTTAGTTCAAATATCATGGAGGTAATTGACATAGCTACGTCCATGACAACTCCAATAGCTCCAATAAGAACACCGCTTAAATACAGTCCCCGATAATCTATTTCGATACCTAACGTAGTGATAAGATGACTTACTTCTTCACCAGACAGTCCTGTAATATAGCATAAATCTGTGAAAATTAAGGCTAATACGCCTGCGATCACAGTACCCCCTGCGGTACCCAGTATGGCAACAAAACTTTTATAGGTAAAGCCCAGGGTAAGAGTAAAGCTGATTAAAATAATCAGTACACAAGAGATGAGGGCGATCAGAAGGGGATTGTAGCCATTCTGTATGAAGGGGATCATAAATTTTAAAATGATAATGCCTGAGATTGCCAGAGCAGACACAGATAATAAACCTTTGGTTCTGCCGAACAATGCAACAACTATCAGGAAAATGATAATTAATAATTTCAAATCATCTGATCTGGATATATTTACTATGTAACCGCTGATGTCTTCTCCGTTTTCGGAGCTGACATTAACAAGCACCTTTTTTCCTTTTTCCAGATCAAAACTATATTCACTGCTTTCTATATATAAAGACTGAACAAAGAGTTCCTTATTTTTATATTTTCCTTCTAGGATTTTCAACCTTGCTATTTGAATATTAGAATCATTGGCGTATTCCTGTACCATGTCCATTACCTCAGCTTGTACCACAGAGCTGTCTTTTGTTTGTGCTGACACGGTCTCTGTGAATAAAAGCATTAGAATTATAATGAAATATATTTTTCTCATTGTACTCACCTCCCTAAAATATACCTTATGAATTGCCCTAAAAAAATATAAGCTATATTTATCTACATTTTTCTTTTTAATGAAAAACGACTTTCTGTTCAGAAAGCCGTTAAAACTTTTATTTAATTTACTATATTAAACCTAGAAGCATTACACCCTGTGCCACAATAAAACATACCACAATACCGGTGATGGTTGGGACCAGGAAGGAAACACCGGTCCATTTCCAGCTTTGCGTTTCTTTACGGATGGTTAACAGTGTAGTGGCACACGGCCAGTGGTTCAGTGAAAACAGCATTGTGCAGACAGCAGTCAGCCAGGTCCAGCCATTATCAACAAATAACTGCTTCATTTCGCTTAAACTGTCCAGCTCCAGCATGGAGCCTTTAGACATATAGCTCATAATCAAAATCGGAAGGACAATTTCATTTGCAGGCATTCCTAATATAAAGGCCATCAAAATATACCCATCCATTCCCAGTAACCTGGCAAGGGGATCTAAAAATAAGGCGCAATGAGTAAGCAGACTTATATTTTCGATTGTGATATTTGCCATAGCCCATATAACCAAGCCGGCAGGGGCAGCCACGGTAACAGCACGGGCCAGAACAAATAATGTCCGGTCAAAAATAGAGCGAATAATAATTTGGCCTACCTGAGGTTTTCGATAAGGAGGCAGCTCTAAAGTAAAAGAAGAAGGCAGACCTTTTAAGATTGTTTTTGATAAAAACTTAGAGATGGTAAGTGTTATGATCACACCTAATACAATAGCTGCCAATACGGATAAAGTAGCTGCCAATGAGCTGAATCTGCCAGCGCCGCTGGCAATAAAAAGACTTGCCAATGCAATTAAAGTAGGAAAACGTCCGTTACAAGGTACAAAATTATTGGTAATAGTGGCAATTAAACGCTCTCTTGGAGAATCGATAATCCGGCAGGATATAACGCCCGCCGCATTGCATCCAAACCCCATGCACATACACAAAGCTTGTTTTCCATGAGCACAGGCCTTTTTAAAATAATGATCCAGGTTAAACGCTACTCGAGGAAGATATCCCAAGTCTTCCATCAAAGTAAATAATGGGAAGAAAATAGCCATTGGAGGAAGCATCACTGAAATAACCCAGGATAATGTACGGTAAACTCCAAAAATAAGAACATCACATACCCAATACGGAGTTTCAAGCCATGCGAAAAAATCTACCAGGTACTGCTCAATCCAGTTGAAAAACTCCGCCAGCATAGAGGAGGGGTAATTGGCACCGGTTATGGTAATCCAGAAAACTAAGCCTAGAAGCGAAATCATTATAGGGATACCAAAAAGCTTGGATGTCAATACACGATCAATTTTACGATCCCGTTCGTTATAATTTTTGTTGTCAACAGAAACTACTTCATTACCTATAGCTTCAGCAGTTTTAACAAGTTTTGAAACGATGAGGTCCTGAAGATCCTTTCTATCTATATTTTGAGCTTTTAACTCTGCACGGGCTTCTTTTAATTTATTGTGAAGCAGATCTTCATTTAGTTTTGTCATAGATAAATGGCTGTTTACCGATTTTACCAATTGATTATCCTCATCAATTAAATGCAGGGCAGCCCATTTATTGTTTATTTGATTATTTGTCAGTTCCCCCACGACGGGCTCCAAGTCTTTTATGATGTTTTCAAGCACGGGGCCATAAGTTATTTTTATGGGATCCGTGGAAATGTGACCAAGGGCAACTTTGCGGATTTCAGTTTTCAACTCTTCCAGACCATTGCCTGTTGTAGCAGAGGTTCCCACGACAGGTACTCCTAAAATAGCGGAAAGCTTTTTTAGGTTAACGTGAATAGTCTTTTTATCCGCTTCATCCAAAAGATTGACACATACCACAACCTTATCGGTAATTTCCAACACCTGAAGAACCAAATTCAGGTTTCTCTCTAAGCAGGTGGCATCTGCTACAACCACTGTGACATGGGGGCCTCCAAAACAAATAAAATCTCGGGCAACTTGCTCTTCCACAGAATTTGATAACAAGGAGTAAGTTCCCGGAAGATCCACTAAAATATAGTTTTCGTCTTTATATATGTATCGCCCCTGTGCGTTGGTTACAGTTTTTCCGGGCCAATTGCCCGTGTGCTGATTAAGCCCGGTAAAACTATTGAATAAAGTACTTTTTCCTGTATTGGGATTCCCCGCCAAGGCAACCACAATATCATTTGGAGATTCTGATTGAACTTGAAGCATTTCACTAAATGCACCGGTACCGGTAGATTGCTTTGTCAGTCCCATTATGATCTCACCTCTGTTTTAATTGATTCAACAAATATTTTGGAGGCCTCCTCGGAACGCAAAGCGATAATTGCTCCTCGGATCTCATAAGCAATTGGATCCCCCGCCGGACTTTTCCTTACGGACTCAACCATAGTTTCCTGAATCAAGCCTAAATCCAGCATTCTTCTGCGCTCACTCCCCTCTGAGTTAAGCTTTTTTACTTTGCCAAATGTACCTACTGGCAATTGATTTAAGGGAATTAATTTTTGGCACATATATATACTCCTCGTATAATAGTTTTT
>DKLE01000103.1 GCA_002455605.1 Firmicutes bacterium UBA6648 | reverse complement strand
TAACATTAATGCCAAGAAAGAACTGGCTAAGACCATAGCCGGAATTAAATAATTAAGAAAAAGAAAAGTCATTCTTCAGGAATGAGGAATGACTTTTCCAAAAGGCAGAACTGTTAGATGGGGGGAACAAAAATGAACTGGAAAGAAATCTATGAGAAAAGAAAAAGCACAGCAGAGGAAGCTGTTCGATTAATTAAGTCCGGGGATAAAGTGGTGCTGGCCCACGATGTGGCAGAGCCGCCTGCTCTGGTGGCAGCCATGGTTGCCAATGCGGAGAATTACAGGAATGTGGAAATTTCTCACATGTTCAGCCTGGGAGCAGGAGAATACTGCAAGCCGGAATACAAGGAGAACTTTCATGTGAATCTTTGGTTCTTAAGCGGTCAGACCCGCAAGTGCGTAGAAGAAGGCTACGGGGATTACACCCCGCTGTTTTTCCATGAAGTACCCGGGCTGATAAGAAACGGAACCCTTCCGGTAGATGTAGCCATGGTTATGGTGACCCCTCCGGATGAACACGGTTTTGTATCAACGGGCGTATCGGGAGATTACACGGTTCAGGCGGTGAAGTCGGCAAAAACCGTTATTGCCCAGGTGAATAAGGAAGTGCCTTTTACCTTCGGAGATGCCGTATTCCATGTGAGTGAAATCGATGTATTTGTAGAGCATGATGAAGCCCTGCCAACCTTGCCTGGGGCTAAAATCGGTGAAATAGAAGAAGCCATCGGGAAAAACTGCGCAGAATTGATTCAGGACGGAGATACGCTGCAGCTGGGAATCGGAGCTATACCGGATGCGGTATGCCATCAGCTGCTGAATAAGAGACATCTGGGAATCCATTCGGAAATGCTGGGAGATGGAGTGGTAAAGCTCTATGAAGCGGGAGCGGTGGATAATTCCATGAAAGGCATAGACAAGGGAAAATTTGTGTTTAACTTTGTGATGGGATCCAAAGAACTGTACCGGTTCTGTGATAAGAATCCGGCCTGTCTGCTAAAGACAGTGGATTATGTGAATGATCCAAAAGTGATTGCCCAGAATCCGAATATGGTGAGCATAAACGGCGGCTTAGGAATTGATTTCTATGGACAGATTGCCTCCGATACCATCGGCTACAGGCAGTTTTCCGGAGTGGGAGGCCAGGTGGACTTTATACGGGGAGCAGCTATGTGCACCGGAGGAAATGGAAGAGCCATCATAGCGATGCCGTCAGCAGCCAGGAAAAAAGACGGAAGCATGGTATCCAAGATTACTCCTTTACTGGGAGAAGGGCAGGTGGTGACCACCTCAAGACATGATACGGACTATGTTGTGACGGAATATGGGATTGCTAAGCTAAAGGGAAAGAGTGTAAAGAACAGAGCAAGAGCCCTGATCAATATTGCTCATCCGGAGTTTAGAGACAGCTTGAAAGAAGAGTTTCAGAAGATGTTTAAAGAAAAATTTTAATTAGTGTGAAAGGAATTTTATATGAGAGAATATATGCCTTATGGCGCAGAAGCACCATATATAAAAGCAGGTCCCTTTAAAGTCAGATTACCATTCATTCATTATCGTTTTGAAATAGCCGATTATGTTCAGGGCTTATTGATGTGTGCAGTATGTCTTGGTGCCATTCCTCTTTTGCAAGATACATTGCACATGCCATTTGAAATTGCTTTAGCAATTGTTGTATTAAACGGATTCTTATATACCTGGCATACTTTTCTTGGAGATCCGGTAGTACCGGGATGGATTACGCCGGCTATTCCTCTATTGGTAGCATATTGCCTGACTTTTCCGGAAGGTCACGCACGTATGCAGGGGTTAGTTGCATTTGAAATAACCCTCGGTATATTTTCTATTATTTTAGGATTAACAGGGGTAGCAGGAAAGATTATCAACCTTGTACCTCCATCAATCAAATCAGGAGTCATTTTAGGTGCCGGTATATCTGCAATTTATATGATTTTTACTGAGGGCGGCAAATTTGAATCAATGCCGGTGACTACGACGGTATGTTTAATTGTAGCTTTCTACTTATTATTTTCTAACGGCTTTAAAAGATTGAGTACAAAGAATAAGTTGTTTGAGACAATTGCAAACCTTGGAATTCTACCGGCGGTACTGATAGCTGTAATTGTGGCTCCAATCGTAGGAGAAAGCGCTTTGCCAAGCATTCAGTGGGGATTTTCTTCACCTGACTTTGCAGGCCTATGGACTGATTGGGTTCCATGGGGAGCAGTAGGCTGGCCTACACCAATTATGTTTGTACAATCAATTCCAACAGTTTTAGCAATATATATCGTTCTTTTCGGTGACGTAGTGCAGAGTAAAGCCCTTGTGCATGATGCTGATATAACCAGAGAAGATGAGTTGGTTGATTACAATCCAAACCGTGCTCACTTAATTTTCGGTATCAGAAATACCATAATGGGTGTTATGGGCCCGGATATCACCATGTGTGGTCCTTTATGGGCAGCAATGCAGGTAGTGGTATGCGAAAGATATAAAAAGGGCAGAAAAAGTATGCAGTCTCTGTTTGGAGGAGCGGCAAGTTTCAGATTTGGAACCTTTACAGGATATTGGTTGCTGCCGATTGTAACACTTGTGCAGCCTATCTTACCGGTAGCCTTAGCTTTGACCATGATCGTTCAGGGATTTGTCAGCGTACGTATCGGCGTTCAGCAGGCTACAAGCTTTAAAGATTTAGGTATTGCCGGTGTTATCGCAGGTGTTCTTTTGGCAAAAGGATCCGCTTGGGGTTTGGCAGTAGGTATCCTGGCATGCTTGCTGTGCTATGGAAAGGATTTCTTAAAGGGTGACACTACCTTCGGTCATTTATGGTCAGAGGAAGTAGAAGCGATGACAAGAGAAGATTCCAACCTGGAAGCAGAAGAAAAGCCTGAATTAAAAGTTGTATAATAAAAATAAAGCAGTGTGTTCCAGTGAGCACACTGCTTTTGTTTAATCAATCATTCCGTATTTTTGCAGCTTTCTATGGAGAGAGCGCCTGCTGATTCCTAAAGCTAAAGCAGCCTTTGTTTTATTGCCGTTGGATTCAGACAATGCTTTTTTTATGACCTCTTTCTCAATATTATCAATTGCCGCATTAAGAAGCGGTTCTTGCTCTGTGCTGCCGACTATATAGGTCTGACTGGCTTCACGTATTTCAACAGGAAGACAATTAATGTCAATCATAGAGCCGGAGGAAATCACTACACAGCGCTCAATGATATTTTCAAGCTCCCTGATATTGCCTGGCCAGCTATAGCCTTTTAAACATTCCAGAGTTTCACTGCTGACAACCTTTGGATTTGTTATACCGGATATTTTTGCAGAGCTTTCAAGAAAATACTTGATTAAGTCTTCAATATCTTCAGGGCGTTCTCTGAGCGGGGGCAGGTGAATAGGAACTACGTTTAACCGATAATATAAATCATCTCGGAACGAGCCTTTTTGAACCTCTTCTTTCAGATTTTTATTTGTAGCCGCTATAACCCTTACATCAACGTGAATACTTTTGACTCCCCCTAATCTTTCAAAGGTTTTTTCCTGAAGAACACGGAGAAGCTTTACTTGCAGAGAGGGAGAAATATCGCCTATTTCATCCAGAAAAATAGTGCCTCCGTCTGCTACTTCAAAACGGCCGGGTTTGGAGGATACAGCACCGGTAAAAGCTCCTTTTTCATATCCAAACAATTCACTTTCTAACAAATTATCCGGAATAGCCCCGCAGTTTACTTTGATAAGAGGTTTGTCATTTCTATGACTCCATCTGTGTATAGCAGAGCAGATAACTTCTTTACCGGTTCCGGTTTCTCCGGTCAGCAAGACAGTAGAATCGGCAGCAGCCACTTGTTTAGCCAGCTGTAAGACTTGCTGCATTTTAGGACTTTTACTTTTTACTTTTAGATCCGTTCTATCCATATTGGTATTGGAACCTAATTTATAAGTATGCTGTTTTGTCATAGTCAATTTTTTTACGGCAGTTAAAATTTCCGTGAAGTCAAAGGGTTTGGTCACGTAATCCTGAGCTCCGCTTTTTATTGCTTCAATAGCAGTTTCAGCGGTGGCGAAAGCAGTTATCAGTATAAAGCCAATATCCGGCTCTAATTCTTTGACTTTGTGCAAAAATTCCAGACCTGTCATCCGTGGCATTTTAATGTCGCTGATGATGATGTCTATACTAATCGTTTGAAGCAGCTCTAAGCCTTCAAGGCCGTCACAGGCAGTATAAACCTTATATCCCTCTTTCGATAACACTTTGCTTAGAAGCTGCCGTACATTAAGTTCATCATCAACTACTAAAATATTTGTTTGTTCCAAATCAAGGCCTCCTTACTACTGATTGGAAGCAAGCGGGTCAAATGATTGCAAAAGTATTGTAAATTTTGTCATTTGCCCTATAATGCTTTCTACCTCTAAAATACCTTTATGTGCTTCTATTGTTCTTGAAGCGATGGCAAGGCCCATACCAGAGCCATTATCCTTTGTGGTAAAGAATGGCTGGAAAATTTTTTCTGATAATTCTCTGGGGATACCTACGCCATTATCTCGTATTTCAATGTATACCATTTTCCTTTTCTCGCTGTATCCAGTTCTTATGTCTATGTTTCCGCCATTAGGCAAAGCCTGTACGGCATTGAGTATCAGATTCAGTATAACCGGTTCAAAAAGCTCCGTATCTATCATAACCTTGGGAACTTCACTGAAATTGGTAGAAATTTTTATATTGGAGGGAAGCTCATTTTGCACCAAAGCGATAACATAGGAGATGGTGTCTTTGACTTCCACTTCTGCTAATTTAGGTACTTTTGGTCTGGCAAAGTTTAAAAAACGATCAAGCATTAGGCTGAGCCGGTCCGCTTCGTGCATAATGATCTCCAGTTCATCAAGATTAATTTTTTGCTCCCCCAATTCCAATCGGATTAATTGTGCATATCCTCGGATACTAGTTAAGGGATTTTTTATCTCGTGGGCCAGGCTGGCTGCCATTTCACCCAGTGCCTCTAAATTTTTTGTTCTGTTGGCACTCTCCTGGAACCTTTCGATATCCTGTATTCTTCTAAACACACAAATAGCACCAATAACTTCATTTTTTAAACCAAATTGAATATTAATGCTATATAATATAGGTACTCGAGTGCCGTTTACGTCATAAATATCCGTTAAAGTTTTTAATTGGAGACTTCCTTTAGCCAGACATCGCCGTAAGGCATCTATGAGAGGCTTTAACTCTTTAGGAATCGGGTTTTTTA
Source organism: Firmicutes bacterium UBA6648 (assembly GCA_002455605.1). Classification (GTDB taxonomy): domain Bacteria; phylum Bacillota; class Clostridia; order Peptostreptococcales; family Anaerovoracaceae; genus Aminipila. The sequence continues at coordinate 9,189 of DKLE01000103.1, read as the reverse complement.
TATCCAGTCCTAAAACTTCTTCGGATTTAATTCCTATCAGAGATTCTGCCATTTCATTATATGTGGTTATTTCGCCAATATTGTTTATACTAATAATGCCAGCTGACAAATTATCATAAGCCTGTTCCACATATTCCATTATTTCATGCATGGAAGCAGCTTCTCCGGATTTCAATAAAACCTGCTGCATAGTAGACTTCAACTTATTCAGCATGGTATTAAACGAATTAGCTATGTCGGCCAGTTCATCTTTGTTTTTTGTTGTTATTTCATGGCTGATATCTCCTTGGGCGATAGTTTCTACTGCATTGGACAAGGATTTAATAGGCTCAGTAATGGCCATGGAGAGCTTTTTAGCTAATGGCCATAAAATAAAGAGCAAAACAGTTATCAATACGATAACACCGGTTTTCAGGTTGTTAAGAGAGCTGAAGGCAGAAGAAAAGGATTCCTCTGTACATACATACCAGCTTTCCAATTGCGGAACATTTTCAATAGCAGATATGCCGCAAATATAATCCTGTCCATTTTTATAAATATATTCATATGTATTTTTTGATTTAAAATTCAGAGTATAAGGTATTTCAGGATCAGTATAGCCCACGGTTTCATAATTTTTGCTTATTAAGAATGTATTTTTTAAAACTGAGTCGGAAAGCTGGCTTTCCTTTTGAATCAGTGCAAAGGCGGATTCAGGGGTGACAATATCAGTCTGGGCGGATTCTACAAATTTACTGATCAGTAAAGCCCGTTCCCCGAGAGATTCTGCCTTCATACTGTGTCCCACATTTTCTACACTGACAGATAAAATGAAACCGATTGTAACAAGCAGACCAACAGCTAAAATTACTAAATAGCACATGGTTCTTGTTTGAACTGATTTAAACATACGAAACCTCTGTTTACTTATTATTTAGAGTTGTTAAGAATATAACAGCATTATATCATAAGGGGAGAAAACAAGGAAGTTTTATCAAAAAATTTTTACTAAAAAGTATACTATTTAGCTATGAATGGTTGACATTTGAAAGAAATTTGTATACAATACTATTAACAATGTTGTTGATATAGTTGCAACAGAGGAGTGATTTTATGATTGACGTAAATAAATTGTTGGAAGAAGCTATAAGAGAAACAGAAAATTTAAAAGAAGGTGAAGTCTTTCTGGTGAGGGATTTGTTTAAGGGCTATATGTGGAATCGAATTGCAGTTAATGAGAGACTCTTGTTAGGCATTTTATTTTTAAATTATGTTCATACAAACAAAGGCTGCTTACAGGCAATTGAAAAAACTTCATCTCATCAGCAGAAATATAAAAAAACCCAGCGATATTAAGGTACTTCATCTGAAATTGGACATAATAACGTAGAAAAGAGGATATTCATATCGACAACCATAATTAAATATTCAGAAAGGATGAACGAAATTTGAGTGTAGTTATTACAAAATTTAAAGAAGTCTTATCTTCAGTTCTCCCGATTACGGTCATGGTGCTGATTCTTCATTTTACATTAACGCCTATTGAGACCCCGCTTGTTATTCGATTCCTTATTGGTGCGGCGTTTATCATTATAGGGTTGACCATCTTTTTAATAGGAGTGGATATTGGTATTACTCCTATAGGCAATGTTATGGGTTCTGGGATTGCCAAGACCAATAAAATCTGGTGGGTGGTCGTCGGCGGTTTGCTGTTAGGTTTTTTTGTATCCATTGCGGAGCCTGACCTGCATATTCTGGCAGGGCAAGTAGAAGCCGTCACATCGGGACTGATATCCAAGATGAGCATAGTATTTATAGTATCCGTTGGAATTGCAGTTATGCTTTCCATAGGTTTCTTGCGAATTGTTTACAATTTTCCCTTATATAAGTTATTGACCGTCTTATACGGAATAATCTTAATTCTTGCATTCTTTACATCGCCGGAATTCTTGGCGATTTCCTTTGATGCTTCCGGAGCTACTACCGGAGCTTTGACCGTACCCTTTATTTTAGCTCTCGCTATGGGTGTCTCAAGTTTAAAAAAAGATAGTAAATCATCAGAAAAAGATAGTTTTGGGTTAGTTGCTATAGCCTCTACCGGTGCAATCATATCGGTAATGATTATGAGTATTATATCTAGAACAGATAAAATTACGGGCGGGCTTCCCCAAGAAACCACTGACACGTCTATACTAGGACCATTTATACATGAATTTCCTAAAATAGCAGGTGAAGTAATTTTGGCCCTGCTTCCTATCATAATTATATTTTTATTGTTTCAGAAATTTTCATTCAAATTATCTAAGAAAACAGTTCGTAAGCTGTTATTCGGCGTGCTGTTTACTTTTATAGGTCTGGTTTTCTTCTTAGTCGGCGTTAATGCAGGCTTTATGGATGTAGGCAGTGCAGTAGGCTACAGCATTGCTTCCTTAGACAGTAAAATCTATGTGGTTGCTATAGGATTTGTTTTAGGTGTAGTTACCATTCTTGCAGAACCGGCAGTTTATGTATTGACACATCAGATAGAAGATGTTACAAAGGGTTATGTAAAGAGAAAATCAGTAGTCATTACTCTTTCCATTGGAGTTGGTATTGCTGTGGGATTATCAATGGTTAGAATTTTAATTCCGGAATTAAAGTTGTGGCAATATTTGCTCCCAGGATATATAATCTCTATAGCATTAATGTATTTTGTGCCTAAGCTTTTTGTAGGTATCGCTTTCGATTCAGGAGGCGTGGCATCAGGGCCGATGACAGCCACCTTCATACTGGCATATGCCCAGGGGGCTGCTGAGGCAATAGAAGGAGCAAATGTTTTAGTCGATGGATTTGGTATGATAGCAATGGTTGCTATGACTCCATTAATTGCTCTGCAAATATTAGGTTTTATATTTAAAATAAAATCTAAAAAAGGAGGAATAGAGATAAATGAACAGCAAAGTTGAAGAGCTGGAAATTGAGTTAATATGTATAATCACCAATTTTGGATTAGGCAGTAAACTGCTGAGAACAGCTAAACATCATGGAGTTTCAGGAGGAACAATCACCTTAGGCAGAGGCACGGTTAACAACAAAATTTTAGATTTTCTCGGACTGTCTGATGTAAGAAAAGAGATTGTTTTTATGCTGGCCGGCAAAGAGACAGCTTATCATGTGCTGGAAGAGCTAAATAAAGAATTTGAATTTAATAAGCCAAATCATGGCATAGCGTATACCACTTCTGTTTGTGGTGCATTGGGAGCCAAAAGAATGATTTGCGGAAATATAAAAGATGAAAGAGGTGTAGATAACATTATGTATCATTCTATAACAGTAATTGTAGATAAGGGTAAAGCAGAAGATGTTATTGATGCGGCCACCAAAGCCGGCTCAAAGGGCGGAACCATCATTAACGGCAGAGGATCCGGCATTCATGAAACCAGCAAACTGTTTTCCATGGACATTGAACCGGAGAAAGAAATGGTCATGATTCTTTCAGAGGCTTCCAGTACAGAAGGGATTGCAGCTTCCATCAGAGAAAATCTGAAGATGGATGAGCCCGGCAACGGAATGCTTTATATTCAAAATGTCAATTGCACGTATGGTATTTATAAATAATTCTTGTTTTGCGGATTATGAGGAAGGTGAGCACGGATTGTTATAAAGCAAAAGAGTCATATGATTATAAAAAAAGGAAACGATAATATTGTCTATCGTTTCCTTTTTATTATTATATTTGCATAACGTATAAGTTACTTAATCAGCATTTTCTTTGAGTCCAGAGACTCTTTGATAAGGTCAAAGGTTTTTTTATCTTTGCAGCCGATTTTGTGAAGATGGATGCCCTCTGTCAGACTGCTTAAAGGAAGATCCGCATTATTTCGAATTTTTTCCAAAAACAGATCGGCGTCGTAACGAGAGTTTATATTCAGTTTGCCGGAAAGCTGGCCATACAGTGAATGCTCAATGGTTACATCAATAATCTCTGCGCCGAAATCTACTATGGTGTACAACTCTTCCTGTAATTGAGCGGCAGTGTGTTTACAGGCAAGGATACCCTCAAAACCGTGGGCACTTTTATCCGAATCGTTTTCAGAAAGAATATATCCTCTGGGAGTTGCTGAGATATTCATACCCCCTGCACGAAGTAAAGCTACATCGCTGACTATAATCTGTCTGCTGACTTTTAAAAGAGCGGCTAAGCTGGAGGCACTGGTGGGTGTAGAACTGGATTTTAAATAAGATAAGATAAGTTCTCTGCGTTTAGCTGCATTCATATTTGTTCACTCCTCGTACCTGAAAATTTTATATAAGACATCATAACATTGATCGCTATATTGGTCAATATACAACTGTGAAGACCAAAATTTATATAATCAAAATCAAAAGCGGGGGAAGAATAATTATTATTGACGTACTTTCAACTTTATGTTACGCTTACTTATAAAAATGACAAAACATATGTAAAGACAGGAGAATACTATGGGGTCAATAAAACAATTTTTAGAGAAAAAAGATATTCAATTTTCAGCAAAGCGTTACTTTAATGATGCTTTATCCGCAATGGCACTGGGACTGTTTTCCTCTTTATTAATCGGCTTGATCATAAAGACTGTAGGAGAGCAGGCACTTAATATCTTTGGAGAAAACAGCCTGTCAGCACTTCTGATAGAGATCGGGACAACGGCTATGGGGCTTATGGGAGCGGCAGTAGGAATTGCTGTTGCCTGGGGGCTGAAAGCACCTCCTTTGGTACTGTTCGCCAGCACGGTAACAGGAATGATGGGAGCTCTCTTTGGAGGTCCGGCAGGCGCTTTTCTTGCTGCGGCAATTGGAGCGGAATTTGGTAAAGCAGTTTCTAAAGAAACAAAAGTGGATATCATTGTCACTCCTGCCGTTACATTAATTATGGGTATGCTGGGAGCGAAGCTTTTCGGACCTGCGGTAGGAGCATTAATGGCGGGATTGGGAAAGGTCATTATGACAGCTACGGAAATGCAGCCTTTTATCATGGGAATCATAGTTTCAGTAGTAGTAGGACTGGTGCTTACTGCACCCATTTCCAGTGCAGCGCTCTGCATTATGCTTGGTTTAAGCGGACTGGCAGCAGGAGCCGCCACTATCGGATGCTGCGCACAAATGGTAGGTTTCGCCGTTATCAGCTATAAGGAAAATGGCATAGGTGGATTAATAGCTCAGGGAATAGGAACCTCTATGCTTCAAATATCCAATATTATAAAAAATCCTTGGATTTTAGTTCCGCCTACCTTAGCATCTGCCATAATCGCACCTCTTGGGACTGTAGTTTTCAAGATGTCCAATATTCCGGCAGGGGCCGGAATGGGGTCCTCCGGATTGGTGGGGCAGATTGGAACTTTTACGGCAATGGGATTCACAGTCGATGTGCTTGGTAAAGTATTGCTGCTGCATCTGGTACTGCCAGCTGTTGTGGCAGTGGGATTGAATGTACTGCTGAAAAAACAAGGCAAGATTAAGGACGGAGATTATAAATTAGATTTGTAAAAAGGATAAAGAAACAAAAAAGAAAAAGCTGCTCTGAATTAGGATTTCTAAAATCAGAACAGCTTTTTCTTTAAGTTGAGTTATATTATAATTATATGATTAAGGCTAATTAATGTGGGCAAGCAATTTATAATATTCATAGCCTGCCAATAAAATTTCTTCTTCAAAATCAAAGTTATTACTATGAAGAGGAATCTTCGTTCCGGTTCCTAAAAGAGTAAAAACAGCCGGTGCTTTTGTTCCATAATAGGAAAAATCCTCTGAAATCATAACGGCTTCCGGTAACTCTTTGTAATAACTGATTTTATCAAGATACGGCTTTATGGTTTTATAAAGCGCCGTATCATTTATAACAGGGAGATAACCGTCAGAACAGTGTACACTGATTTGACAGCCGTATCTCTTCTCGTATTCTCTGGCAATATCATTTAGCCGTTCTTCCATGAAGTCAAAGGTTTCAAGCTTAAAGGCACGCATAGTACCTACAAGTGAAGCTTTGCCGGCAATTACATTTCGTGCAGAACCGCTATTTAACCGACAGATTTTTAATAGGGTCCGCTCGTCTGCAGGGGTTTCTGTTTCCTGCATTTTATAGATATCTGTTATATATTGAGTAGCAATATATAAGGCATCAATTCCTTTATGGGAGGTAGCCGCATGTGTGCTTTTTCCCTTAATCTCTATATTAATTTCGGAAGATTTCGGCATAAGAGGCCCGCCTTTTGTAGAAAGCTGCCCCTTGGGAATGTTAGGCCATAAATGCAGTCCGAAGGTTCTTATCACTTTATATTTCTCAAATATACCGGATTCGGTTATCGGTCTTGCCCCGCCGGTGGTTTCCTCTGCGGGCTGAAAAATAAGCAATACGTTATAAGGCATATTCTCTGTATGATCCACATATTCTGCAAAGCCGAGAAGCATTGACATATGAGCATCATGTCCGCAGCCATGCATTTTTCCGGGATGTCTGGATACGAAGCGGTGGGTATTGGTTTCCGGAATGGTCAAGCCATCCATATCGCTTCTGTACGCTATGGTAAATTCTTTCCCTTTATTAAAAAAAGCACAAATTCCTGTGTTTACAACTGTTGTAAATTCACAAGCCATGCCATCCATCGCATTCATGATATAATTCCTGGTTTCAAACAGCTGATCGCCGATTTCAGGTATTCTATGAAGTGAACGATGGTGCTTAATTAAAGTCTCAAGCATGTCATGGTCGTCAAATTCAACCGCCATCTTTTTAGTCTCCTATCATGACTTTTTGCCTTAAAACGAATATGAACTATAATACAACGTTTATTGCAATATGTCAAACAAAAAACATATTTTTTTACAATTGTAATATTATTGCAACATAAAATCTACACATAAATGTGATATAATGAACGCTATATTAGCATAATAGAGCTAATAAGAGCTAATATAATATAAAATGGGGAGAATTGTTATATGCTGGGATATGTAGTTCCTGATAAGGGAGAGCTGAAAATGCGCGAATATGAAGTATACAGCTCGTATTATTGCGGAATATGCAAAAGCATTGGCAAGAGGTATGGACAGATACCCCGATTTACCCTTAGCTATGACTTTGTATTTGTGGCTGTATTGATGGCTGCACTGAAAGACGAAAAAGATAACATAATCGGACGGCATTGTATGATACATCCGGTTAAAAAGAAAGCCATAGCGGAAAGTAATGATGCTATTGAATACGCCGGTGATGTAATGCTGATTATGGCGTATTATAAGCTGATGGATGATTACCATGATGATCACAGCTATAAAGCAAGAGCGGCAGCTATAGGACTGCTGCCGACCATAAAAAAAATACAAATGAAGAGAAATGACCTTTGTCGGCTGACGAAAGATAATTTGCAGTTTCTGTCACAGCTGGAAAAGGATAAGTGCTCAGAGCTTGACCGGGTAGAAGAGCCTTTTGCACAGATTATGCTGGAGATATTTAAAATAGGTGCACAGGAGCTTAAGGCCAGTGAAAATTCAGTAAAACTGCTCAGTCATATTGGATACCACCTGGGAAAATGGATATATCTGATGGATGCTTTTGAGGATGTTGAAGAAAATATTACAAAGAAAACGTATAATCCGCTCTTATATCGGTTTCAATATGAGCCGGTGAAAGAGCCGGTTCAGGAATTTAAAGAAAGAATTAAACCAACAGTAGAATTTAATCTGCTTCATTATTTGGCAGAAATAAGCAATGGGGCAGATCTTTTGGATATAAAGAAAAATAAGGGGATAATTGAAAATATCGTGTATTTCGGATTACGCAGGCGTACAGAACAGGTGCTGGGGAATATAAGATGTAGTGAAAATGATGAAGAGGAGAAATAGTATATGAATAATCCGTATGAAGTATTGGGTGTAAGACAAAATGCCAGTGAAGAGGAAATAAAATCAGCTTACAGGGAATTGGTTAAAAAATACCATCCGGATAAATATCAAAATAATCCTTTAGCGGATTTAGCAGAGGAAAAATTGCAGGAGGTCAATGAGGCCTATGATTATCTGATGAAAAAGGGTACAAGCGGAAACGGAAGCAGCTATTCCTACAACAGCACGGGGCAGAGCGGATATCAGACACAAACCTCACCGGAGTACAATGATATCCGAAGTATTATTGATTCAGGCAATTTAAACCTGGCAGAACAGAAATTGGCTCAGATTCGAAATCGGGATGCCGAGTGGTTTTTTCTGGCAGGAATGATCTCTTATAAAAAAGGCTGGTATGATGATGCCCTGATGAAGGTGCGTACAGCTGTCAATATGGAACCAAACAATTTTGAATACCAGAATGCTTTAAACAATATAATGAATATGGGCAGAATGTATCAAAATAACTCCTACGGCAGAGGTTATCCAAATGATGATATGATGTGCAAGTTATGTCAGGCGTATATATGTGCCGATTGCTTGTGCGATTGCATATAGGTGAGCATATGATTAACGGAAGGGATATAAAAAATAAAAAAGGAAGAATCGTGGCACTGGGCGGGATACTTTTAGCCTTGTCCTTAATATGCCTTTACGCTGCCTCCTTTGTTCCGGGCTTTGAAATCACGCTGTATACAGTGAGTTCAGTTTTTATTCCCATTATGATGATAGAAAGTAAAGGCAAGGGCGGATGGCTCTTATATATAGCATGCTCTGTTATGGCTTTGCTGATATTACCAAATAAAGCCGCGGCCGTTCCTTATATTTGTTTTTTCGGCATCTATGGAATCCTTAAATGCTATATAGAAAAAATTCAAAAGCCGGTTGTCCAGTTAGTCTTAAAGTTTGCTGTTTTTACTGGAATCATCCTAGTGGCGTATCATTTTTTTTACAGCTTATTTTTTGGGGTAATAACCTTGAAGGACGCACCTCCGTTTATACTGCTTATCGTCAGTGAAATATTTTTCTTGTGCTACGACGTCATTCTGACCGGAGTGATAAATTATTATTACAGAAGGTTTTACGGCAGAATTTAAGGATCCTCGAAAGAGGATTTTTTTTGTCCTTGAATTGCAAGTTATATTAGATGAGCCTATGCAATAACATGGATAAGAGGCCATTTCATAAAATGGATAACTTGTGAAAAGAGGAGGCTTATCTATATGAATATAGCTATTGTGGGTAAAGGAGCCATGGGAAAGGTTCTGGAGGAACTGACGGAGAAAAAAGCAGAGATAAATTGTGTGGGAATAA
>DKLE01000187.1:8821-14503 GCA_002455605.1 Firmicutes bacterium UBA6648 | reverse complement strand
CTCTCTCTTCCCAGATTAATGGCATCCTGGATAGTTGCTTTATGTCTTGTTTCAATGGAAAGAATAGGGTTAAAATCTTCACTTAATAAAATCAGTTGAAAATCATTATTAATCGCCGCTTCTCTCACTGCCGACTGGAAATTACTATGCTTTTCAAAATTCAGCAAATGAAAAATAGTATTGCTGATGAGCCTGTTTCCGAAATTGTCTCCATAAAGAATATTTTCCATTACCTGTTTAATAACATCAGCATATTTCAATTCTTTATTATTTGGCATAACAATAATCGGTAAACCTACTCTGTCAGCTGTGGCAAGAACTTCTTTTTTCAGTTCCAGCTCAGGGGATTCAATATAGAATAACACTAAAGCTGCGGTTCCGGCTTCTGAAAGAGTCCGAATAATTTCAATCTGTTTATTTTCATCCGCCTTGATATTGAAAAATCCGGACAAGACCATTTCACTGTCATGAGCAAAATGGCTCCTTACTTCATCAATCTCAATAGATTCCAATACTGAAACAGTTCTGACTCTACCTTCTACTTTTTTGGCTCCTGCTACTATTCTTGCATTTTTAAAAATTTCTAAAGCAAGACAATCTTTTACTGTAACCTTCATAATATTTACCTATACCTATTTCTTTTCCTCATTTTCATCTTCGGAATCATTTTCTGGTTTTATTTTACCTTCTGATTTGTCCTCCGATTCATCATCACTCATATAGTCCGTATCAAATGCTTCGAGCAAAGCTTTCTCTTTTTCCGCTGCTTCCTTCAACAGTCTTTCAGTTTCAGCAGCTTCTTCTGCATTTGCCAGCTTTTTTACTTCTTCCTTTTCTCTTATCTGGTTCAGCAATTCTTCCGAAGTCAATTGACCTGTGTATAACACTTCAAATTGTTCTCCGTCAAGAGTTTCGATCTCAAGTAAGGTCTTTGCAACTACATGCAGTTTATCCATATTTTCTGTTAGGATTCGCTCTGCTTCTTCAAAAGCATCTTCTATAATAACCCGGATCTCATCATCGATTTCTCTGGCAATTTCCTCCGAATAATTTTTCTTGGTCTGATAATCATTTCCCAGGAAGACTTCATCCGTAGAACTATAGTTAATAGGTCCTAATTTTTCACTGAATCCATACTTCGTAACCATATCTCTTGCTATCTCGGTTGCTCTCATGATATCGTTGCTGGCACCTGTACTTATATCCTCCAGTGTGAGCTTCTCTGCAACCCGTCCCCCAAGAAGATGAACAATCTGTTCTCTCATGGTTATCTTTGTACCGTACGAACGATCCTCTTTCGGCAGAATCATTGTGAATCCGCCTGCTCTTCCTCTTGGAATAATTGTTATTTGATGAACCGGATCAGTCTTCGGAAGAGATCGGGCTACAATAGCATGCCCTGCTTCATGGTATGCCGTCAGCTTTCTTTCATCTTCGTTAATAACTCTGCTCTTCTTCTCCGGTCCCGCAATTACCTTTGTAATAGCTTCTTCGATTTCATCCATTCGGATTTTTCTACCGTTTCTTCGTGCCGATAACAAAGCTGCTTCATTTAATAGATTTTCAATATCAGCCGGAGTGAATCCCGGTGTTCTTCTTGCCAGCACTTTCGGATTAACCGATTCATCAAGAGGTTTATTCCTGGAATGCACTTCAAATATGGCTTCTCTGCCCTTTACATCCGGCACTCCGATAACCACCTGTCTGTCAAATCTTCCAGGTCTTAACAGCGCAGGATCTAAGATATCCGGTCTGTTCGTCGCTGCTAAAATGATAATACCGGTATTTTCTCCAAACCCGTCCATCTCTACCAACAGCTGATTCAGCGTCTGCTCTCTTTCATCGTGGCCTCCGCCTATTCCTGCTCCTCTTTTTCTTCCCACAGCATCGATTTCGTCTATAAATATAATACAAGGCGCATTCTTCTTTGCCTGTTCAAACAAATCTCTGACCCTGGACGCACCGACACCCACAAACATTTCAACGAAATCCGAACCACTGATACTGAAGAACGGTACGCCCGCTTCTCCGGCAGTAGCCTTTGATAAATAAGTCTTACCTGTACCCGGAGGCCCTACAAGCAATATGCCTTTTGGGATTCTGGCACCCAGATCGCGATACTTTTTAGGATTTCTTAGGAAGTCAACAACTTCTGCCAATTCTTCTTTTTCTTCATCCAGCCCCGCAACCTCTTTATAGGTTACTTTCTTTAATTCATCATCCTTATGCATCCTTGCTCTGCTCTTGCCGAAGGACATCACCTTTCCGCCGCCTCCACTCTGATTCATCATTATAAACCAGAAAATAACCAAAGCCAGAATCATAATCAATGTCGGGATCATGGATATATACCAAGGGGTTTCCTTTGGTTTATCACTGCTGTAAATAATCCCTTTTTCTATCTGCGGATAAATGTAACTTTCATCAATCATGCTGATGTCCATAATAGACGGTGCATAGGATATGATTTTATCCCCATTTTTCAAAGTAGCCTTTACAGTACTGCCTGTAATGTTTACCTCTTTTACATTCTCCTTTTGAAGCTGGGTTACCAAGTTCGAAAACTCTACTGTCTTTACTTCTTTTTCCTGAGGAACTCCCTGATAGGCCCATGCCATAACCAGTACGATAGCGAAAATAGCTACATATATCCCCATATTTTTTGCTAATTTTTTCAACGGTCTTAATTCCCCCTATATGTCTTTTGTTTATTTGCAATTAAAAGTATACCTAAATTGTGTCATACAAACAAATTTAATGTGTTTCCACAAGATAGTTAAATTATTTTATCATAATTTCTCTAAATATTCAAGCAGAACTATATCCTTTGTAGCGTTGTCCAGCTTGTAATTTTCGCTAATTCGGCCCCTCTTCATACCAGTGTTGTAACCGCTTACGTCATCGCCGATAATCCAGATCACTTCATCGCCTATACAAACCATAGGAACCTGTTCCCGGCATTCCTTGTAGACCTTTTCATCCACAAACATATCCTGGAGTTTTTTCCGGCCGTTCATTCCCAGCGGTGTCATCCAGTCACCCTGACTTCTCGTCCTGATTTGAAGCATAACTTGAATCTCGTCTATCAGCTGCTGCTCAAAATCTTTATTTTTATCATTTTCCCCTTTATTTTCGATACATTCAAAATAAGGGGTATCCTTGCGCCACAATTTCTCTAATAATTTGCTCAGATCCAAGGCCGCAAACCGTTTTGTACCATTTTTAGATATATCTTTTAAAACACCTTCGTTCTTTACTATTCTTATCCTCAGTTTGGATTTTAATTCAGTATTTGATACATAACCCAAAGTTACCGGATCATTTTTAAAGAATCTTACTTCTCCGTAGGATACTGCCACCCCATATCCTTTAGGAAAATCTGTGCTGGCGGAATCATTATTGCCATCAATAATGCCATCGGCAGCTTCCAAATGTGCTGCGGTAATGCCCTGATCCAAGCCGATGGTTTCAAATGCCCTTTTCACAACCCTGTGCCTTATGGCTAAATGCATTCCTTTAAGCTGATCCAAGCTGAAAGAAATACCCGACACCTGTTCTTCCTCTGATTCCGCTTTATCATTTATTACAACTGCCGCCAGTTCCATAGCTTCCTCTACCTGCATATCAAAAAAATCCTTATCATCCTTAGCAATTTTGCTAAGACGGTTTAAGCTTTCTACTACATTCACATTAAATGCTTTCTCCAGCTGAGGAATCAAGTTTAATCGGATTTTGTTCCTTGTATATACCGGTTCACTGTTGGTATGATCAATCCTTGGATTCAAATTATTTTCACGGCAATAGGCCTCTATATCCTTTCTGGCTACATCCAGCAGAGGCCTGATAATGGTCGTTCCATGCTCTCCCCTTCTGCTGTATTCAATACCCGCCAGACCATCTGTACCTGTGCCCCTGATAATTCTCATCAAAAGAGTCTCTGCCTGATCATTAATATTATGAGCCACTGCAATCTTAACATCAGCCGCTTTATATCGTCTATCGTCTATTAACTTTTTAGCTGTTTTATAAAAAGCGTCATATCGTGCAAATCTTCCTGCCTCCTCACTGCTAATGCCCCTTTCCGCTGCTATGGCACTGCAATTATAGCTAAAGCTGTGACAAGGAATATTTTTCAGTGCACAAAGCTGTTCCACATACTCCTGGTCCTCCTCCGCTGCACCAGGTCTGAACTTGTGGTTTACATGGACTGCTGAAATTGTAAACTGCAATTCATCGGATAAATTCATTAAAGCATTAAAAAGGCACACCGAATCAGGTCCACCTGAAAGACCGATGATGATGTGCTGATTTTTTTCAATTAAATTTTTATCTAAAATTGTTTTTCTTATTTTGTTCTCTACCATAATAATTATTATACCACAAGTGTTTATTGGTTAGCAATCTGCTCCGCTAAATCATTTAAATATACCCATCGTTCCATTTTTTCTTCTAATTGCTTTTCCAGCTTAGCTTTTTCTTCGCTTAACTCTTGCAGCTTGGTATAATTGCTGGTTTCTTTGGCTATCTGTTCTTCTGTCCTTTTAATTTTTCCTTCTAATTCCGCTATTAACTCATCAATTGTTTCAAACTCACGTTGTTCATTGTAAGAAAATTTTAGTTTTTTTGGGCTGCCACCGGTATTCTTTTCCCCTTGATTTTCTCCTCGATTCTCACTTATTTTAGACGCTGGCTTTTTATAATTGTCAGAGTCAATTTTTCTTTGTTTTCTTTCTGACTCTTCCAGCTTTTTTATTTCCATATAATCCGTATAGCCTCCGGGATAATGGCCTATCCTTCCGTTTTCTTCATAGGCAAAGGTTCGAATAGCTATTCGATCAAGAAAATATCGGTCATGGGAAACAACAATTACAGCTCCCGGAAAGGTATCCAGATAGTCCTCTAATATGGTTAAGGTATCGATATCCAAATCATTGGTAGGCTCATCCAGGAGTAAAACATTCGGAGCCATCATCAATATACTTAACAAATACAATCTTCTTTTTTCTCCTCCGGAAAGCTTGTTTATCTTTACGGAGTGAATATGCTTGGGAAATAAAAAACGTTCCAGCATTTGAGCCGCTGTGGCAGTTCCTTCTTCGGTTTGTATATTGTAAGCGATGCTTTGAACATAATCAATAATTCGCATGGATAAATCCAGCTCTTCGCTTTCCTGAGAAAAGTATCCGATTTTAACTGTCTCACCAATCTCTATTATTCCTCTGTCCGGCATTTCCTGTCCCATTATCATCCGCAGAAGAGTAGATTTTCCGCATCCATTTTCCCCGATGATGGCAATTCGGTCATTTCTAAGAAGGGTATAAGTAAAGCTGTCTATAAGGACTCTGCTTCCGTAGGCCTTATGGATATCTTTTATTTCAATAACTTTTTTGCCTAAACGGCTGGATACGGAATTGATTTGCACCTTGGAATCATCAATTACTAATTTATTTTTACTCAGTTCTTCAAATCTTTCGATACGGCCTTTTGCTTTTGTCGTTCTGGCCTGAGCTCCTCTTCGAATCCATTCCAATTCTCTTTTATATAAAGTCTTTCTTTTTCGTTCAGTAGCCAGTGCCATTTCCTCTCTCGATGCCTTACTTTCAAGGTACGCAGAGTAATTGCCCTCATGTCTGTATATTTTACCATCGTTTAATTCCAATATACGGTTGGTCACCCTGTCTA
>DKLE01000187.1:0-8744 GCA_002455605.1 Firmicutes bacterium UBA6648 | reverse complement strand
CATGGGTAACCATTAAAATAGCACCTTTAAAATTTTTTAAAAACCTTTCCAGCCATTCGATAGTACTGCTGTCCAAGTGATTGGTAGGTTCATCCAATACTAATAATTCTACATCGGCGACAAAAACTGCTGCCATGGCAACTCGTTTCTTTTCTCCTCCGGAAAGATATTTTACCGGTGCCTCAAAATCAGAAATACCCAAATCCATCAGCATAGCTTTGCATTCATATTCAGAAGCTTCCCGGTTACTCTGTTCCAGCGTATCCATAACCTGCTGAAGAATGGTACTCTCCGAATCAAATATGGGCATTTGTGGTAAAAATCCAATTCTCACTCCTTTTGTTTTGATAACATCACCTTGATCCGGTTCTTCCATCCCCGCAGCAATACGGAGCAAGGTTGATTTGCCGGTTCCGTTTACCCCTATCAATCCGATCTTATCGCCTTCATGAATGCTAAAGGACAGATCGGTTAAAAGCGGCTTTTCGGTATATGATTTTGAAATATTCGCAGCATTAAGTAATATCATATAATTCCCTCATAAAAATCTTAAGAATGTAAATTTTCGTCTTAAACAATACTTTTCTAGTTTACCCCAGTGCCAGAAGATTTGCAAGCAGCCAGATGGGACAGGATTTATAAATTAAATTAAACTAAACATGAACATTCATAATTATAGGTATGAAAAAACGGATTCAATTAAAACTTGAATCCGTCTTGTATTCTATTGGCTTAACATGACTTTTTTATAATAGGAATCTGAATCTCCGTCAGCCAATCTTCTTCATTATTTTTATTCCAAATGCCGTCAATATAACTTTCTCTCGGGTTATCTGCCATTGCATATCCATTTTCTTCGATCCATTTAAATGCATAAATATAAGCATTCTGAAGTCCCGCATAACCTCCTTTATGAAGGACAGATATAGCCGTGACAGGCTCAATCTTTTTAAACTTTATGTCTTCAAAATCTTCTTTCATTTGATCCACGGCCTCACAAAACTCTACATTTATATCCGTCTCCTTGTATTCACCATCCATATAGATCATGAAACAATATTCCGGCACCGTGCATTTCAAATCCGGATATTTCTCTGCTAAACGCTTACCAATTGCGGGGATTATTTGAAAATAAGCGTCATAATTAGGTACGTTTAACAGCTTAGAGTATACAATACACTCCGGTAATTCCTTTACAATTGCTTGATAATTCATAAATCCAATCTCTTCCTTTCCTGATAAAATAAAATCTATTCGAGATAACTGTTCCTGACCGCTTTGGAGTTCTGCCATAATCTCCCTTTTACGCTTCTGTAAGATTTTTTCTGCGTTCCCTCCTGAGAAAATGGATTTAATCTCGTCAATGGATAAGCCGATCTGCCTAAAGGATTGAATTTTATGCAATGTCACAAACTGATTCGTAGTATAAAACCGATATCCTGTAAATTTATCTGTCGCCTCCGGTTTCAGCAGTCCGACTTCATCATAATACCTTAAAGCTTTTATGGTTGTTTTACTCATTTTTGAAAATTCTCCGATGCGGTACATTTCTCTTACTCCTCCCTATAAATTTATCTTACGGTCTCCCTTAACAGGAGAGTCAACACTGTTTTTCAAGAATTATAAAGAACAAAAATATAAAAAGTGTGACTTCTGTAATTCGAAGCCACACTCATCATACCATATTAAAACCCTTTAACGGGATTTATCCTTTCTATTTTCCGTCATAGCCTAAATAGTATATGGCGTTGGCCATCATACCGTTGGTTGCATGGTTATAGCATCGGAAGGTGGGAACTATTCCGAACAGGACAACATCATAATCCGGTGTGTTGTCATGGATAATGGCATGAGCCCCTGCAAGCTGATAAGGTTTCGCCCAAAATCCGGCTTTATACATAGTGTTCCCCGTACCGTAGCTTCCGCTTACCACAACACTATTTTTATTAAATGCCGAAACCCACATAGGCTTAAACGCAAATACGGTTTCATTTTTTCCATAGCTGTAGGTGATCGGATCATACTTATTTGCATCTAAGGTACATATTCCGTTTTCTGCTGTCTGTATGCCATCTTCTCCCACAGAACCCATCACCACATCAAGCTTGTTGATTTCATCATTCAGCATAGCACCGGCATACCCCGCACCAATATAGTCATGATTCTTAGCAAAAGCAATTAAATTTTCAATTCCTCTTGAATCCAACGACCAGGTAGTTCCCGTGGCATCATAACTGTCCTGCCACATTCCTTGGCTTCCTGATACAATTAATGCTTCAAATCCGTTTTCATTCAGATTATATCCGTGATTTACAGCATTGTAGGATATGGCGGTTACATCGAAGCCCAGCTCTCTCATGGATGAAAAAGTACCCCCATCCTCTTCAACAACAGCAATTTTTTTCAGCATTATCGGTTGAAGCGTTGCTTTTGTCGCCCCAACCCCCTCTACTGTTATCATGTTCTGTCCGGCAAGTGCTTTAAGCCTTTCGACTACACCAGTCTGTTCCGGAATAATAAAGGTTCCTGCCGGATACTTTGAGACCATGTCTTTTGTTCGATAAACTTTAAACCCTTCTTTAACCAAAGTGTTAGCAGCAAAATAGGCTCTGTCATTTTCTACAGGAATTGCATAATTCAATCCATTCCCTTCCTTGAAACTTCCTACAGGAAATAGGACTTCTGATATTCCTTTGCTTTCAACGCTAAATTCCTTTTGAACGGCCGGTGCATCAAAGCCATTCAGCAAAGGAAAAGAGTATGCTGATATATCGTACATTTGATTTGCCAGTGCAGTTACATCTTCCCCCTCCCATAGCATAGTATTGACCAGACCTCTAAGTCCTTGATGCATCGGCACTATAAAAGTTCCTGCTGGATATTGAATGCCATCTGCTGCAAAAGACGTTAAAGCCTGATTCACCGTTATCCCATTATTCAGCAGGTGCTGCACCATTTTATACGCTTCATAACTATCCTTCTGCTGTTCCTTGTTTACCGGAATAATATACGCATAAGGAAATTTTATGTCCGGTTCTGCTTCAATTCCCTGTACTCCACGATTATAAATTTCAAATTGATTCTTCATCAATTTTGCTTTATTTTTAGACGCATATTGCAGCGCAGCATAGCAGGCCGCATAATCTGCGTCTATGCTCTGCTGATCTGCGTACTTAATTTCCAGAGTATGACTGATGGTACCGAAATACATAAAATATTGCGGTGTAAAAATCGGCGGATAATCGTCCCATCCATCCTCCCAAATCTCAGCCGGTATATCTACCTCCCATCCGGTGGCTTTCTTCATTGCCTCAGCCATATATTCCGCATGAGGAAATAAGCTTTCCGCTAACAAATCATATTCGTAATTAGGATTGTGAGGTATGGTACACGGTTCCAGCAGAATATTATCTGTCGTCATAAATCCGTGTAAATCAAGCATAGTGGTGGGGTACCATGCAGTAGCTACGTTTTTGACAATAGCTTGCGTTTCCGGCTGACTTTGTGTTATGTAATCCCGATTCATATCCACACCCGCAGCATTCTCACGTCCTCCTGAAGCTCTGCCATCCGGATTTTGAACCACATTAATTAAAACCACACAATTTTTTAAGATATTTTGTACTTCCGCACTTTTATCTCCAGTTAATTTCTCTATCAGCTGAATGACACCGTCAACTCCCGGAGTCTCATTTCCATGTATAGACGCATTAAAGAACACGGGTATCTTGTAATCCGTGTTCTTATCAACATACTCCATAGCCGCTTTTGGCTCTTGAACTGCACTCTTCATAAAGGTCTGGTATTTTTGCAGATTTTTCATACCTTCCCCATCGGTTAAAGTGACAAGGTAAAGATTTCTTCCCTGATGCGTCTTCCCTATCACCTTATAATCCATAATACCTGCGTTTTTATTTTTTATGTCTTGCAGTTTTGAATCTATTTCCGAATAAAGAATCTGATTTCTCGGCAATGGCTTTTCATAGGAGTCCCCCTGATTGGTGGTCACGGTATTGGATGTTTCGGCAAAGCCCAAACTGACGGAACCTAATATCAGGAATAAAGCCAGTGCCCCTGCAAGCCATTTTGATAATTTCCTTCTTTTCATTGATTTCACACTCCTTTTCTTTTTGTCTGTATACATTATTCTGGCATGTATATGTTTATTCTGGCATAATTAGGAGTTCTTGTCAAAGTTTTCTGAATAATTAATCATTTAGCTGTTATTCTAAAACTGCCGTTATAACAGTCATGTCATCTTTTTCTCTAATCCCATAAGCTTCAATTGCCCGGTTCATAATTAAATCCGATATGGTCTGGGGATCCCTTGACTTAATATCTCTAATGGCTTCCTTCAGCCAGGTCATCTCCAGATCCTGACGATTTGCCTCTGATATCCCATCAGAAAGCATGATAATCTGATCTCCCGGACGCAGCCGCACATTGATAAAATCAATGTGCAAACCGTCAACGATGCCTAATGGCAGAGCAGCCATCTTGACGGCGGCTACCTTTTCTCCTCTCTTAATAAAGGTAGCTGCTGCACCTATTTTAAATAATCTGAGCTTTCCACCCAGTCTGTCGATAAGTGCCAGATCTACCGTTGAAAATATTTCATCCCCCTCCTGTTGAAGCAAAATATTATTTACGGTTTTTAAAGCTAATTTTACATCAAAACCGGAACTGATTAAATCCATTAAGGTAGATACAGCCAGACTGCTCTCCGCTGAAGCCGCTTTTCCTTTCCCCATTCCGTCACTGATTAAAATCCCGTATTCATATTTTGAGATATCTTTATATTGAAAGCTATCCCCTGAAACTCCAGCAATCTGTCCATACGCAGAATGAGCCGTCTTCACATTAAATTTAGGCTGTGAATCGGTCCAGGAAAGTCCGTGATTAACCTCCTGTATGTTGTTTCTCAGGCTTTCCGTTACCTGTGCCATTCCTCTGAATTGATAAGATATAATAGAACGGTTGCTCCTTGCATTACCGTATAGATTAGCCAACCGTTCAAAAGTCCGATAATGCTGATCCAAAACCTTTATAAGCTGATCCTTGGATTCCATTTCACAATAGGCATTATCCTTCCGGATCATGTAGAAAGCTTTTTTTAACTCCACTAGATACTTTTTAGGAATCAGAGCCATTACAGCAGATGCTGTAAGTGGCTCATAGGGAGGAATAAATAATTCAGGGTAAGTAGTTATCATACCTAAAACAAGACACGCACCGCTAAAGCAAACTGCGGCCATTGCCTTGCTCTCCTGCGAAAAGACGCCGGCAGTAAATCCTCCTGCCAGAAATACCATTATTATAGCCGGTGTAAATCCTGTGCATAAAACAACACAAATTGCAGAGCTTGTCCCGGCTATCAGCCCTGCTCCAATGCCGCCGCAATATCCGAACAGCAAGGTAAGAAACAGTCCTCCTATCAGCGGAAGGGAAGCTTTAGAAGGATCCAGTGACCATACTCCGGTTCCGCATAAAAGCAACACCATTACAGCTGCTGTGGAGCCCACTGCTTTTTCTACACCTAGTTCATTTCTCTTCTGTATCTTCACTTCGCTATGCTTAACCAGTGTGACAAAAGAGAAAAAATTGTTAAACGTAAAGATCAGTATAAATATAATCAGTACTTCTGCCAGAAGCATAAAAATGCTCAATCTGTAGAACATATGTTTTAATATGTAATAAGAGCAATTGCAGCTTATTGCAATAATTGCTGCTATGACAGCTCTGGCCGGCAAATCAATTCTTCGATTGCCAAATACGGTAAATGCAATTGCACATAATAATAAGGCAGTTACATCTCCGTAAAATAAATAATTACTTCCGTAATAAGTTATACTCCCCAACACCATTGGCAGCAATAAATATAAATTCAGTCTATTTCTATACATGAGCACTGTAACCAGCGCTATTCCGCAAGGAAAAATACTGTTTAAAACCACTACCCTGCAAATGAGAAACGATATTACCACCAATCCGGCTATTTGAGCCAGTCCGGCAGCAACTTTTTCTCGCGGTCTTACCATTTCCATTATTACACCCCCGCCCGATTCTTTCCGAGATACCTTGTCCAAAATTCACTTTATTGTTACATTATAGCGGCCTGTCTCAGTAAAATTTGTCCAAACCTGTAGTGAATGCCGGGAAACGTTCTATTTTTTTGCCTATATTCCGACAGGTAAAGAAAAAAAAGACTTGTTTACGAGTACTTTTTTCTCGAAACAAGTCTTTCCTTCTGTTTTATTTATTATTTAATGTATTGTAAATGACAACAGCGGTTTCTGCATGAGTTAGTGTACCGGTGCCGTTGAACCTTCCCTTGGCATCTCCTTTCATGATGCCCAGAGCATAAGCTGCTGAAGCATATCCCAAATAGGATGGCTCTACTTTATCCGTATACATATTTTTAAATATCGATGATTCTTTTGCCAGCTTTCCTACTCCAAGATATCTGCTGATAAATTTGGCTGCCTCTTGCCTTGTTACTTTAGCGTTTGGATTGATCTCTTCTTTTGTAATAACATTGTTTGCCAGCAGCATTTTATAAAAGTCATCGTTGTCTCTATAGTAGCTTTGCTCCGGCGAATATAAATATTTAAAGAATTCAATCTGAGTGGTAGCAGCCTTTGGAGCAAATTTATCGCCTTCCAGGTAATAGCCGTTATTTTTTAGCTCAGTTATAATTTTTTCTGCCCAGTTACCGCTAATATCGGTATACTCTGCCCCATTAGCCTCTTTATAAGCTTCTCCTGTATAATCTAAACGGATTCCCTTAAAAGCATCGATGATGTAGGTGTTATCTTTCTTAAAATCATAAACCAGAGCAATTTTTCCTTCTGAATCTTTTTTATATATCAGATCATAATTTCCAAGCTCATCTGCTATGCGGAACGACTTAGCTTTATCTATAGCACCGTCTAGTTTTGGGAAGGTTGCATTGTTATACCAGGTTTTTGAATAGGAAACCACTTCACCGCTTGCCTTGTTTACAGAGACAGAAATGCTGTTATCAACAAAACTTATACCGTTTTCCTGCCTCGTATAAGTGAAATCATAATTTCCGTATTTACTGTCTATTGTATTCTCATTGGTCCATACAATCTGCTGTTTTTTATCGGCGCATACCTTATCCAAAAACCCTTCTGCCGTATTCTTGGCCTTCTCCAATCCAATGTCTCTCTTGGAGTCATTATCCTGGCTGGTGTAATAACTGATTAGGTTCCCTGTTTTGGCATCCAAGGTCACATAATGTTTTTCATAATTCAATTGCCATACATAATCCTGATTGGGTCCCCAATCCTCTCTCAATGAAACAGATTTAAGGGTTTGACTTCCAATAGAGCTTATTAAGTTTTTAGCGGTTTTGTCCGCTTCATTTTTATCCATTAAATTCTGGGCCCGCTCAATTTCTTTTAACTCTTCTTCTGTATATTTAATTTCAGCCCCAGCAGCATTAGAAGTGGATTTAGCCTCCTCCTGTTTCGCCCCCATATCTCTGTATATAATAATATCGTCATAGAGCTTCACGATTTTTCCTGTGGCTGCATCAATAGCACGATTTACTCCATCTGTTCCATACGCCGCAAATACTTTTAAAGATTTCTTTGAATAGTCATAGTACGAAAGATACTTTAACTCAGGTCCCAGCTCAGAAAGGTATATTTTTTCCGCTTCCTCTTTTGTAAGTACTTTATCTTTGGAAGGATACTCTGCTGCAGCTGTATCTTTCACGTCGGAACGATAGCTGTAACTAGAAAGTTTCCCCGCATATTTATTGATTCCCATTCGGACGTTAGCAAAATCACACGGAATACCATTTACATACATTGTATAGGTAAAATAGTAATCTTGACCATAATCGCTTCCTACGCTGTCATCCAGTTTAAAAGTACCCTGAGGTGTGTAGGTCAGCTTTGTAAGATATTCCGAAGCATATTTTTCTGCTTGAGTCTTGGTTATTTTGGCCAATCCCGTGCCCTCAAATTCGGGGACGTGGCAATAATAAGAAGTAATAACCCCCTTGTCCGTTACTGCTGCTGAAACATAAGAGGACTGTTCTTTGTCCGACCAGTTCATATGTACCAGACTGCCACTCTCATTTTCTTCATCATAATAATAACTGAATTCACTTAATTTTTCCGGTATTTCTATCACTTTTTTAACTGCTGCAATGGCATTTTTTAATTCCGTACTGTCAGAGGTTCCTGCAAAAGCTGTGGTCGTCGAAGCAGCTGCAGTTGACATTATCAGTGCCAGTGCCATAATTGCACTTAAGATTTTTTTCATATTCCCCTCCTGTGAATAAATATTTAGATATATTTATGACCCTATATCTTTCTATTTTGTTCCATAATTTAATTAATTTATCCAATTATTTTATGTCAAAAAATCTTTTCGCATTCTCACAAGTAATTTGTGCTATTCTTTCATATTCCATGCCCTTAATTTCTGCCACTTTCTTTGCTGTATATTCTACATAGGGTGACATATTTTTCTTTCCCCTGAACGGTTCCGGCGTCAAATAGGGCGCATCGGTTTCCACCAATAAAAACTCAACAGGCACCGACTGCACCACTTCAATTCCTTTTCGGGCATTTTTATAAGTAATGGGGCCGGCGATCGACAAGGTACCCCCTAATTTAATATATTGGAGACCGATTTCTCTGCTTCCCGAAAAGCAGTGCAAAAGAACCCGTGCATCCGGAAGCATTTCTCCCCCCGGGCCTGGTCTC
>DKLE01000068.1 GCA_002455605.1 Firmicutes bacterium UBA6648 | reverse complement strand
TGAGCTATTGACATCAGATATGATTGAGGAACTGAAAGCACTTTCTGATATACAACCTTCAGGGTTTATCAGTGCTTCCGCTAATTTTTCGGAAGGCAGGATGGAAGAGAAAGGAGAATTGGATCATTATATTGGAGTAGCTTCTTCAATGAAAGAAGTGACAGCCTTTGAAGAGTTAAGAGTAGATGCCGGAACATGGGCAATATTTGAAGCTATAGGTCCTTTTCCGGAAACTCTTCAAAATATCTGGGGAAGAATTTATGCGGAATGGTTTCCTTCATCAGGTTATGAAGCTGTTGAAGGTCCCGAGCTCTTGTGGAATGAGAGCAAAGATACCAGTAACCCAAAGTATAGAAGTGAAATCTGGATCCCTGTTCGTAAACGTAAAATTGCTAAATAGTTATAACTGAATAAGGATAGAATTTAAGGAGATATTTCCTCCATAAGATCTCCACATGCAGCTAATATAATGATATAAACTAATCAGCCTTCTGGGGCTAAAGAAGAAAGGTTTGTGTAAAAAGTGAGCAGCAGACGAATTTGGGAAATAGATTTTTTAAGAGCAATTGCAGTAATTCTTATGGTGACCTTTCATGTAATATTCGATTTAAAAGAGTTTGCTGGTATTGCTATCAATTATCAAAGTGGACTTTGGTATTGGGTAGGTAAAATTTCTGCGCTGATGTTCTTATTTCTTGCAGGAATAAGCAGCGGCTTTAGTAAGAATAGTGTAAAAAGAGGGATCAAGATTTTCATATTTGCAGTAGCAATAACTTTTGTTACATACATTTTTTTCAGAGAACAGTATATTCGGTTCGGTATGTTACATCTGTTGGGAGTAGGTATGATTCTTTTCCCTTTATTCAAAAGAATGAATAATATACTTCTTATTATAAGTGCAGCAGCTATAGGGTTTACAGCAGTACTAATAAAAGGTACTTTGGCAGATACAAGCCTACTGCTTCCCTTCGGTGTTTCATATAAAGGCTTTGTCTCGCTTGATTACTATCCGATAAGTCCGTATCTCTCTGTATTTATACTAGGTGTTCTGGCTTACAAAATATACTACTGTAAAAGTGAGAGCTTTTTTAAATTCAATTATGAAAATGAATATATATCAGTGATAAGTAAAAATTCACTTGGAATCTATCTGATCCATCAGCCGATTCTTGTGGGAGGGATTCTTTTGCTTAATTTTCTGTCAAACAAAGGGTTGTAATTTAGTTTACAACCCTTTGTTTATGAATGAATCCTTTTATTTTTCCAGGTTTTTTATAGAAGGCAGAGATATACTCAGCACAGCAATAAGAATAACAAAAATACCAGAAAAGAAGAACCAAAGGTTTACTCCTATTCGATCCGCAAAGATACCTGAAAATATTAATCCGATTGGCATAGCAAGAGACATCATGCTTCCAAGTAATCCAAATATGCGTCCCAAATATTCGGGTTCAATGCTCTCCTGTATTAAAGCCAGCAAAATACCATTATAAAAAGGTGCTGAAAGACCCATAAATGTACAGCAGACGGCAAAGACTGCAAATGCACTGGAAGGTAAGGCACCGGATACAGCTAATGCTGCTCCCATAATAAAAATGGAACAAGAAATATTGATGGTCCGTCTTTTAAAACCGCCCCAGGTCCCAAGCAAGAGACTTCCCCCAAGCATTCCGATTGCAAATAGAGTTTCAACAACAGAGGCTCCGGTTGTAGTTGTGCCAAAATAATTCATACAAAATAACGGAAACAGTGCATTGATCGGCATAAAAGCCAAGCAGTATAGAACGCCAATCCAAAGCAAGGCATAAAGTCCTTTATTTCTTTTAATGGTTCCATATCCGTCTTTAAACTCTTCAAGAAAATTATTTTGATTCTGTGCAGATTTCTGTTGTTTGGGTATGCTGACGGCAAAGACAGTGATACAAGCTAAAAGGGCACCTAGAATATCTAATCCCACAGCAGCGTTTAATCCCCAATTAGCGAAGATAACCGCCGCAATGGCAGGACTGAGAATGAAACTGGCGGATTGTATTGATTGGCTGTATCCGGCGCATTTAGTTAATTTATCCTCAGGTACAATCAAAGGGGTAACCGCATTTAACGCAGGAGAGTGAAATGCAGTTCCAATGCTTCGAATAAAGAGAATAAGCATTATAGTCCAAATGGGAAGGGGTTGAAAAAATGTCCAAATTGCCATAACTGCCGCGGCCAGAGCAATTATAATATCCGCCCCGATCATCACGGCTTTGCGGTTCCAGCGATCCACGAGTACGCCAATCATACTTCCTAATATTGCCTGAGGCAAAAATCCAACCATTGTTGCAATGGAAAGAACCATAGCGGAGCCTGTGGTTTCAGTGAGGTGCCATACTATGGCCATCTGAAGGACTGCGCTGGTGATGAGGGATATTGCCTGCCCGGTCCAAATTGTAAAGAATACGCGTTTCCAGTTTTGTTTTTTTGATTTATTCATGTCTATTTCTCCTGTATTTTTTATTGTAGTGTAAATTTAGGCAATAAAAAATGCAGCTCAGAAACCATGACAAGAGTTTTAGAGATGCGTTTTATACGAACAGGAGTACGATGACAAGAAGGCCCGATAAATGGCCGTCCTTTACTGCAAACTACGCCGGATCGCATAAATAAGCACAACAAAAACCCCATCATCGTAGATGGAATCTGCTTTTTTATTGCCGGCTTATCTTAAACGCATAGATGCAGTCATTTTGTACGTTCTCCTTTATTATTTTTTTTATTATATCATCCTAAAAGATTAATTGTCAAAACGATTTATACTATTACCGGACTTTGGAAGTTTAAAGAATAGGGATTACACACCTGGTTTGCAAGCTGCATAAGATAATAAGGATGCAAATTTTAAAGGAGGATAATAAGAATGTCAGATCGATGGGAATATTACCCGATTATAACCCCTAACGGTGTAACTAATCTGTCTAAGGAAAGCGGACCCAACCAGATAGATACAGATTTTGAGCGTCTTCTGAACTTCATAAAGGGAAAAGATGTGGCTCAGATAAAAGAGGCTGTCATGCGCAATCTGAGGCATTTTAAGGCAACTAACAGCCAGCTGTATAACAATTCTATGGATTACTACAATCAGTATAAGCTGTGGGGAGCTTACCGCCCGGAGGAAAAAGAGTTTGAGATGGCTGATAATAGGGCTCATGCTCTTGTAGACCATTTGGAAGATTTTGAATGGTTATACCAAAACCTTAAAGACTACCGCTCAAAAAGAATACTTGTCAATATACTGTATTACTGGCTTATGTCGGATCCCAAAAAAATTGGACAAATAAAAGATGGTACCTTTTATCAATATTTTGATCCGGACCTTGTGCAGTGCAGTGAAGAGGAAGTTTTTGTCGATATAGGGGGGTATATAGGCGATACTTTAATTAATTATTCAAAAGCCTTCGGGAAAAATTGCTATAAACGGATGTATTGCTATGAAATAGTTCCGGCAAATATAGAGTATATAGAAAAAAATGTAGAGCTTTTTCAGCTGGACAATGTAATCATAAGAAAAAAAGGAGCAAGCAGCAGGAACGGTACCATGTTTCTTTCTTCTAACGTTTTATCCTCTATCAGTCAGCTTTCAGAAGCCGGATCTTTTGATGTTCCCATAGTTAAAATAGATGATGATATAGAGGAGGATGTAACCTTTATAAAAATGGATATAGAAGGAGGGGAAGAGGAAGCTCTGCTAGGCTGTATTGAAAAAATTAAAGAGAATCATCCGAAGCTGGCGTTAAGCGTATATCATAACCACAAAGACCTGTGGAAACTGCCTCGCATTATTTATGAGGCTGATCCGTCTTATCATTTTTATTTACGTTATTACGGTTCAGCGATTCTTCCTACTGAATATATTATTTATGCAATTTAGAAAAATTCTTTAGGCTTAAAGCTAACATGGGAAAAAGAATTCCTCCGATTATACCCGAGGAAGGTCTGGAAAGGTGGTGTTATTTATAAAATACCATTTCTTCCGTAGAAATTCTTGAAGAATGCAGTGGGTGTGGAGCAGCGTCTATTTCACCGCTGCATTTACCGTCATATCAAGTAGGGTAATGAATCAGCATACTTAAGGCACAGGTTTCATGATAGATGTTTTTGTAGAGCTGAAAGATATCGGATTTAAATCGAATAGAATTGTCCTTATCTATAATAAATTCTTTATTTTCTAAACAAAGGATTAATTTACCCGAATGCACCCTTATAAATTCTTCTGTTCCTGGTAAATACGGTTTTATGGACAAGCAGCCTCCGGGTTTAATAGTGAGAGAGTATACTTCAAATCTTCTGGAATTATCAAAAGGAAATACAGGATAGATTATTACTCGTCCTTCATCTTCTAAGAGAGGATTCATATCAAACATATCAACAACTTCAATATCTGCATCTGCAATGCTCACAAATTGAGTGAAAGAAATTTTCAATCCATTGGCTATTTTCCATATGCTTGAAAGGGTTAGGTTGGCTTCACCCCGCTCAATCTGATCGAGCATGCTTTTACTCACTCCGGAAAGCTTTGCTACATTGTCTAGGCTAAGCTTCTTCGCTTCCCTTATCTTTTTTAGGTTTTCAGCAATTAGCTCATTAAGTGTATCCAAAACAGATACCTCCTGTTATTGACAGTATATTATAATCATCCGTAAAAAATAAATAAAAAAACTAATATTGCAAGTCATATCAAACATATGATGTTTTTATATGATATAATGCCTCAGAAGGGGTGGTGACAATTGTCAATAAATACGATAGAGAATATGGTTAATTGGATAGAGGATAATATAACGAGTAATCCTACACTGGCTGAAATGTCTGACTATGTTGGATATTCTCCATTTTATTGTTCGACTAAATTTCGTGAAAATATTGGAATTACTTTTAAGAAATACATATCAAAGCGTAGATTGAGCCTTGCTGCCTTGGACGTAAAAAATACCCAAGAGCGATTTCTGGATATAGCTGTAAAATATGGCTTCTCTTCTCAAGAAGCATTTACGAGGGCTTTTTCATCGGCATATGGCTGTACCCCTTGCAAATTTAGAAATCAGAGGATCGCGATTAATTTATATATGAAACCCGATATACTTCCGGTACCGAAAGATGATTCTTTCACTTTTTAAATAATATTTCAGCGATGGAAGGAAAGTAAAATGCATAATGAATTAGGAAGAAATGACTACTGTTGGTGTGGCAGCCAAATGAAATATAAAAAATGCCATGCTGCATTTGATGATAAAATCCGTTTTTATCAAGAGCAGGGATGCACCGTACCGACTAGAGATCTTATTAAGACTCCGGAACAGGTAAGAGGTATCCGAGAAAGCGCTAAAATAAATATTGCCGTGTTAGATTATATCGCAAAAAATATACGAGCAGGGTTGACTACAGAGGATATCGATCAGCTTGTCTATGAAAAAACAACTGAATTAGGCGGTGAGCCTGCTCAGCTGGGTTACCATGGCTTTCCTAAAAGCGTGTGTACCTCGATTAATGATCAGATCTGCCACGGAATACCCTCAGAAAAGGTAACGTTGTGTGATGGGGACATTATTAATGTGGATGCATCCACCATTTATAAAGGGTATTTTTCCGATTCATCAAGAATGTTTTGCATAGGGAATGTGGATAAAGAAAAAGAAAAACTGGTGCGTGTGGTTCGTGAATGTATTGAGTGCGGACTGCAAGAAGTGAAGCCTTGGGGATTTCTTGGTGATATGGGTCAGGCGGTACATGAGCATGCTGTGAAAAATGGATATTCTGTTGTAAAGGATATAGGAGGACATGGAGTCGGTCTGGAATTTCATGAGGATCCCTGGGTGGGCTTTGTTTCAAAGCGAAAAACGGAAATGCTTATGGTGCCCGGCATGATCTTTACCATAGAGCCTATGGTTAACATGGGAACTGATGAGATAAAATTGGATGAAAAGAATGGATGGACGGTTTATACGGCTGATGGAAAGCCGTCAGCCCAATGGGAAGTAATGGTACTCATAACCGAAGAAGGCTATGAAATATTGGCATATTAGTCACAAAAATAGAGCATTCAGATAAAGAGCACAGATAATTGAAGTTTCAAAGGTGCTCTTTTTTAGTGTTGTAAATTGAGTTTTGATAGTTTATCTAATTAGGTAAATGTTCACCTGGCTCAAAATCAATCGAAAAGCAAAATACTTTGTTTAGCTAGTTAATAAAATGGGGTATATATTGACAAGTGTACAAAAAAGACTAAACTTTGTGATAAGACAGTTAATTATGTTTGGTTTGGTAAGTTAAAAATTTCCTTTAAAGGAGTTATATTTATGAAAGAATATTTTATAAATACAGCGAAACATATGCTTCGCTACCATGATTTTCCGGGAGAAGATATGCCGATTCTGTTTATTCACGGGCTTGGATGTGCCGGATCTTTTGATTATCCTGAAGTTGCGGCAGAAGACTCTTTAAAAAGCCACCGCTGCATTTTGGTTGATCTCCTGGGGGCCGGTTACAGCGATAA
Organism: Firmicutes bacterium UBA6648; assembly: GCA_002455605.1. Lineage (GTDB taxonomy): Bacteria > Bacillota > Clostridia > Peptostreptococcales > Anaerovoracaceae > Aminipila. The sequence continues at coordinate 2,543 of DKLE01000068.1, read as the reverse complement.
ACCGGATGATTTTGGATATACCGTTGAGGAGCACGCGGAATACTTAGAGGAATTTGTTGATTATTTACAGCTTGAGACTTTCATATTATTTGGGCACAGTTTAGGCGGTGCTGTTGCTCTTTCTTTGGCAAATAAATGTAAAGAGAATATTCATCAAATTATATTAAGTGAATCAAATTTGGATAAAAGCTCTGAAGGTGCACCGAGTAAACGTATAGCCAGCTACGATATGGATGAATTTATTTGTCAGGGATATGATAAATTAATAAATAGAAGCAGAGAGAGCGGAAATGAGATGTGGGCTGCAGCTTTATCTACCTGGTCTCCGAAAGCAGCCTATTTGATTTCAAAATCAGCCGCTGAGGGTGCAGAGCCCTCTTGGCGCGAAATATTGTATTCACTTGAATGCTCCAGAACATTTATTTATGGAGAATATTCATTGCCGGATCCCGATAGAAAGAATCTTGAAGAGCAGGGAGTTATGATTGAAATTGTGAAAGGAGCAGGACATTCTATGGCTTGGGAAAATCCGCAGGGGCTAGCTAAAGCCATTAAAAGGAGTATCGGAGCCATTAAATAAGGAGGAATTAAAGCTCTGGCGTATTGCGAGTGCGGGTAAAGCAGCAAGTAGTATGAATAATTAAATTTCCCTTATTATGATATAAAAGAAAAGGATGGTGTTTATATGAAAAAATGTAGAATAATAAAAGAGATAAGAGGGCAGAAAGCGGTTGACGGAGCGGGCGTTCGTTTGGTACGGGTACTTGGGAGTAATGACGTGAAAGCTTTTGATCCATTTTTGATGCTGGATTCATTTGATTCGTTAGAGGCCTCTGACTATGTTGCAGGATTTCCTATGCATCCCCATAGAGGCATTGAAACAATCACTTATCTGATTTCAGGGGAAATAGAGCACCAAGACAGTTTGGGGAATGAAGGAACAATACGTTCAGGGGAAGCTCAGTGGATGACGGCAGGAAGCGGTATCCTGCATCAAGAAATGCCTCAAAAATCCGAAAGAATGTTAGGATTTCAATTATGGCTGAATTTGCCTAGTGAAAAGAAGATGACAGCTCCGTCCTATTTGAGCATAATAAAAGATGAAATTGCTTTGAAATGTGTGGATGGAGCAGAAATCCGAGTATTATCGGGAAGCTTTGAAGAAGTATCAGGAATAACGCCAAGGTATCTTCCTGCAACGATTTATGATATTCTTGTTTTTAAAGGCAGTGAAATAAATATACCAGTTAAATCGGAGGAAACAGCCTTCATCTTTTTAATTGAAGGAGATGCATGGGTGGAAGAAAAAAGAGTTTTAAGTAAAACAGCCGTTTTATTTGATAAAGGAGAAAGTATCACGGTCATGGCTCCGCCGGATTCAGATTCACGATTTATTTTCTTTTCAGGCAAGCCGCTTCAGGAGCCCATTTCCTGGGGAGGGCCAATTGTTATGAATACACAGGAGGAATTAAACTGTGCCTTTGATGAATTGCGTGAGGGTACTTTTATAAAACATAAATAAGAGATCTATCAGGTTAAAGGGTATAGATTATCCATGAGCTATACAGTAAAGTATTTTTTATCTCCGGACAACCTGACAGTGGATGAATCTAACAAAATATTAGTGTTCATACAAACAGTAATATGGATTGTTATAATGAAATCTGACATAACAGGCATAAAAAACGGGAGAGTTATTCATCTCCCGCTTTTTTTATAACTTGATAGACTTCTGATAAGAATACTGCGAAGAGTTTTTAGCTTAGGTTATTTGATGAATTGACCAGACAATTCCTCCAGTATTCGCACCACCTAAGTTTAGTGTTAAAGACATACCATCAGCAACGTAGAATAATCCAACGACATCTCCGGCTGTTAATTGCACCTCTCCTGCTAAAGTTACTGTTCCATTACCTAATATTGCTCTTAAAGTCAGTACTAGAACGTTTATATTTAAGAGAGGGAACAACCCACTTACTAGGCCAACTGTAGTAGGGGCTGTTTTGCGTACTTCAAAAGATGGATTTGAAGAAGAAATTGAGCCGGTAATAGCTGCTGTTGTTGAATAATTAATTGTTGCGCTGATAGAATATCTGCCAGTAGTAGGAACCGTAAAGGTACCTGCTGAAGCATTAAAATTGGGGTCGCCATAATAAGGATCTGCTGTTGACCAGTTTGTGAGTTGTGTGCTTGAAGATACGTTTAACGAAGTTTTGAAAGCAGAAAATCCTATTGTTGCAAAATTTGGTCCGGTAGGTCCAGTGTCTCCAGTAGGTCCGGTAGGACCAGTGTCCCCCTGAGGACCGGTAGGACCAATGAGTCCTTGAGGACCGGTAGGGCCGGTGTCTCCTGTAGGACCAGTGTCCCCCTGAGGGCCGGTAGGCCCAGTGTCTCCGGTAGGACCAATGAGTCCCTGAGGGCCAGTAGGACCGGTATCACCTGTAGGGCCGGTAGGTCCAATGAGTCCTTGAGGACCGGTAGGTCCGGTGTCTCCTGTAGGACCAATGAGTCCCTGAGGGCCAGTAGGTCCAGTGTCTCCAGTA
>DKLE01000066.1:4970-11998 GCA_002455605.1 Firmicutes bacterium UBA6648 | reverse complement strand
TTTTCACCCATCATTATATTCTCCAATCATTTAAATAAATTCATATGGATTTGCGCGCATTTTCCTTAACGTTACATGCATATTATATATTTAAATTGATATTTATAAAATATGCAATTATAAGTATTTCAATATATACAGTTAATTATTTATTCTAAATTTATACTTATATCTATATATTTGTATCAATTAATATTGATTTATAATACATACAGTTTTATTACACTCTTGTTATAGTTTTTTAGGCGTAATATCAGCATAAATAAAAAATAGGCAGGAATTCCCGCCTATTTTTCTTGAATACACAACTGATTCATGTTTTATTTTTCCAATGAGGGTACTGTATGGTTAAATATAAAGCCCTCCGTTTATATTGAGTACCTCTCCTGTAGTAAATTCGTCCTGAGCCAGAAAAAGAGCAGCCTTAGCTATATCTGCTGGAGTTCCCATCTTCTTCAATGGAGTTTCTTCAAGCAAAACCTTTCTATCAGCTTTGCTCAATTCCTTATTCATGTCTGTGTCCACAGCCCCCGGAGCAATACAATTAACCTGTATTCCTGAAGGCCCCATCTCCTTTGCCAATGCTTTAGTAAAGCCGATAACCCCTGCCTTAGCAGCAGAATAATGGACTTCGCAGGCCCCTCCTGTAACTCCCCATATGGAGGAAATATTAATGATTTTGCCTTTCTTGTTACTAAGCATATAACGTATGGCAGCCTGTGTACATAAATAGACGGATTTCAAATTAATTCGCAGCATCTGGTCCCAATCTTCTTCCGTTATATCCATAAACATCTTAAATTGTGAAATCCCTGCATTATTAATGAGAATATCTATTTCTCCCACCTTAGATATCATCTCCGCTACATCGGTCTCATTGGAAACATCCGCCATAACTGGAATAATGAATGTTTTTTCTTGATTAAAACCGCTGATAACCCCGTTCAGTTCGTTCATATTTTTATGATAATTTGCATAGACCAGATATTGATTTTCCGCAAATATTTTAGTAATCTCCAGTCCTATACCTCTGGAGGCTCCTGTCACTAAAACTCGCCCCCTGTAAACATCCTTTTTCATGTCTTTCTCTTCTTTCATTCGACAATTCTAAAATTCCTTTAAAAAATACCGCTTCTAACGAAGCGGTATCATAATTACTTAAAATATATTGATTATTAGATTAATCCACCAATTGCTACAAATAAAGGAGCAAAAACTACTGCCACGATTGTCATCAGCTTGATTAAGATATTGATGGACGGACCGGATGTATCTTTGAACGGGTCACCTACAGTGTCACCAACAACTGCAGCCTTATGAGGCTCGGAACCCTTGCCGCCAAAATGACCTTCTTCAATATACTTCTTGGCATTATCCCATGCACCGCCTGCATTAGCCATCATGATGGCAAGCAATACTCCTGAGGAAAGTGCTCCTCCAAGCATACCGCCTAGAGCTTCAGCTCCAAGAACAATACCTACAGCAAGGGGAGCCACGATAGCGATTAAACCAGGGGCTACCATTTCCTTAAGGGCTGCTTTTGTAGAAATATCTACGCATCTAGCATAGTCAGGCTTTGAAGTTCCTTCCATAATACCCTTATCTTCTCGGAACTGTCTTCTAACTTCTTCAATCATATCATTGGCAGCTTTACCAACTGAATTCATTGTTAATGCTGAGAATAAGAAAGGAAGCATAGCTCCGATAAACACACCTACGATTACAATTGGCTCAAGTAAACTGATTCCAGATAAATCAGCAACTGTTGCATAGGATACAAACAAGGCTAAAGCAGTTAAAGCAGCGGAACCGATTGCAAACCCTTTACCGATTGCGGCAGTTGTGTTACCCACTGAGTCCAGCTTGTCTGTAATATTTCTAACTTCATGGGGAAGCTCTGACATTTCTGCGATACCACCGGCATTATCAGATACCGGACCATATGCGTCAACGGCTACAGTCATACCCGTTGTGGAAAGCATGCCCACTGCTGCAAGAGCAATACCGTATACACCAGCAAATCTGTATGCTGCGAAGATACCTATGCAGATAAAAATTACAGGCCATACAGTGGACAGCATTCCTACACCCAAACCTGAAATGATAGTTGTAGCTGCACCAGTTTGTGACTGTTCCGCGATTTTCTTTACGTGTTTATAATCACCGGATGTATAAACTTCCGTAATTTTACCGATTGCAATACCAACGATAAGACCCGCAATAATTGCAATAGCATAATTCATGCTGCCAAGCATTGTCTTTGAAAGAACAAATGATGCAATAATTACAATAATACCTGAAATATATGTTCCCATGTTAAGAGCCTGAGCCGGGTTTCCGCCCTCTTTGCCTCGAACTCCCATAATACCTATAAGTGATGCAATAATACCTATAGCTGACAGCACAAGCGGGAATAAAGCAGCTGTTGCTTCATTGAATGCTCCGCCTGAATTTACCGCTGCAACGGCGGCAAGAGTAATAGCAGAAATAATTGAACCAACATAAGATTCAAATAAGTCTGATCCCATACCTGCAACGTCACCTACGTTGTCACCTACATTATCGGCAATAACTGCAGGATTTCTAGGATCATCTTCAGGAATACCAGCTTCAACCTTACCTACCAGGTCCGCACCAACGTCAGCAGCTTTTGTATAAATACCGCCGCCAACACGTCCAAATAATGCCATGGAAGAAGCTCCAAGTCCAAAACCTGTTACGCACTGTACTACAGTAGCAAGATCTAACGCTACAAACACAACACCTAATCCTAAAAGACCAAGTCCGGTTACACAAAGACCCATAACGGCCCCGGAACGGAAAGCCACCTTAAGAGCCTTGCTCATACCACTCTCATAAGCTGCCTGAGCTGTTCTTACGTTACCCTTTGTGGCCACACGCATGCCGCAATAACCTGCAAGCACAGAAAGCAATGCACCTACCACATAAAGACCTGCTGTTATCCAGTTGTTTAAACCAACACCGATTAACACAAACAGCACTACGATAACAATTACCATTGTCTTGTATTCTCTTCTTAGAAACGCCATGGCACCTTCTCTGATGTAACCGGCAATTTCTCTCATTCTGTCATTGCCTTCATCTACTTTTCCAATCCATGAAGAAAGACCGTAAGCGAATACCAGAGCAATGATTGCTGCAGCGACTACTGCAATAGCAAAAATACTACTCATAATAATTCCTCCCTCTTACTTTTAACGACATTTAAGAGGCGTCCTTGACACCTCTTAAACTAAAAGTAATATTTAATTTTAATAATGAACAAATATAATAATGATTATACCTAATCAATTATTCAATAGTAACTAATGCTAATGAAATTACAATAAAGCAAACTGCTGCAGCTGTAGCAATTTTGCTTAGAATCGCTTCATATCCCTTGCTTTTTTTCTTACCAAACAGTTGCTCCGCGCCGCCTCCGATTGAACCGGATAAACCTGCACTGTTTCCTGATTGCAACAAAATACTTGCAATGAGAATAATACTGGCAATTGCAAGCACAACCATAAGAAATGTTTTCATATCTGCACCTCCTATATATGATTAACTTCTAGAGTCTACCATATGTCCCAAAAAAAATCAAGGCTTTTTTCCCTGAACCAGCAGAAAAAAGCCTTTTTTTTACATTTTCGCAGCAATTTCGTACTTTTTTACTCGATTACCCACGTAAATTATAGAATGCAGACATACCTGCATACTGGCCTGATGTATCAAGTAATTCTTCAATTCTAAGCAATTGATTGTACTTTGCAATTCTATCGGTTCTTGAAAGAGAACCAGTCTTAATCTGGCCGGCATTTAATCCGACAACGATATCTGCAATGGTAACGTCTTCCGTTTCTCCGCTTCTGTGGGAAACTACTGCGGTATATCCTGCCTTCTTAGCCATTTCAATAGCATCAAAAGTTTCCGTAAGCGTTCCGATCTGATTAACCTTGATTAGAATTGAATTTGCAATTCCTTTTTTAATACCTTCTGCTAATCTTTCCGTATTTGTTACAAACAAATCATCACCCACCAGCTGAATTTTTTCTCCCAAGCGTTCAGTCAGCAGCTTCCATCCATCCCAATCATCTTCAGCTAGCCCATCTTCAATAGAAATCACCGGGTACTTTGAAACCAGCATCTCATAGTAAGCAACCATTTCTTCTGCAGTTCTCTTTACGCCCTCGCCTGTGAGATTGTATGTTTTTGTCTTTTCATCATAAAATTCGCTGGCCGCAACGTCAAGAGCTATTTTAATATCAGTTCCCGATTTATAGCCTGCTTTCTCAATGGCTTCTATAATCACCTGAATAGCTTCTTCGTTTGTGGATAGATTCGGTGCAAAACCACCTTCGTCTCCAACAGCTGTATTCATGCCTTTATCTTTCAGTACAGCCTTCAGGTTATGGAATACCTCCGCACCCATTCTCAAAGCTTCTCTGAAATTAGCCGCACCTACCGGCATAATCATAAATTCCTGAATATCCACCGTATTGTCGGCATGGGATCCGCCGTTCAAAATATTCATCATCGGAGTCGGAAGTATTTTTCCGTTTACTCCTCCAAGATATTGAAACAGAGGCATACCTAGACTGTTTGCTGCCGCGTCAGCTGCCGCCATTGATACGGCTAAAATAGCGTTTGCTCCAAGCTTGCTCTTATTTGGTGTCCCATCCAGTTCTATTAACAGCTTATCCAGGCCGACTTGATCAAGAACATTATATCCGATAATCTCATCTGCAATAATATCATTAACATTATCAACAGCCTTTAATGCTCCTTTTCCTAAATATCTTCCCTTGTCACCGTCTCTCAGTTCAACAGCTTCATGTACGCCTGTTGAAGCTCCGGAAGGCACAATTGCTCTTCCCATGCTTCCGTCTTCCAGATAAATTTCAACTTCTACCGTTGGATTTCCCCTGGAATCAAGTACTTCACGTGCTATTACCTCTTCAATAAATGGCATCTAATTACCTCCCTATATATTAAAAATTTACTATCTGAATGAACTCTTCCGGACTCAGACTGGCACCGCCTACCAATGCCCCGTCTATTTCGTCCATGTTCATTATCTCCGCAGCATTAGCCGGTTTAACACTGCCGCCGTATTGGATAATCACCTTATCAGCCACAACATCATCATAAAGCTCTTCAATAACATCCCGAATAAAGCCGCACATTTCATTTGCCTGTTCCGGTGTAGCTGTTCTGCCCGTTCCGATAGCCCATACCGGTTCATACGCAATAACAATCTTTTCCGCCTGTTCTGCAGAAATTCTTGTAAGTCCGCCTGTCAGCTGGATTCTTACAACCTCAAAGGCTTTTGATGCATCTCTTTCTTCCAAGCTCTCTCCAACACATAAAATCGGCACAATTCCTTCCGAAAAAGCCTTGTGCAGCTTTTTATTTACCGTCTCATCCTTTTCTGCAAAATACTGACGTCTTTCAGAATGACCGATTATACAATAATCAACACCGATTTCTTTTAGCATAGCCGCCGATATTTCTCCTGTAAAAGCTCCCTCATCTGCAAAATGCATATTTTGAGCTCCTACTTTGATGTCCGTTTCCTTAAAAGCTTCCTTCAATGCCCCCAATTGAGTAAAGGGAGCGCAAATTGCAACCTGAACATCTGAACTTATATACAGCTTTATAAAAGACTCTGCAAAGGCCTTGGCCTCTGCAGTGGTTTTAAACATTTTCCAGTTACCCGCTATTAGTGGTTTTCTAATCATAAACTCTCCTCACTTCTACAGTTGATTGCATTATAAACGAATCCGATACAATCCGTTTCTATTTGTCCTGCAGGCAGGCAATACCGGGAAGGACTTTTCCTTCCAAGAATTCTAAAGAAGCTCCGCCCCCTGTTGAAATATGAGTCATTTTATCCGCTAAACCAAATTGCTCCACCGCAGCAGCCGAATCTCCGCCGCCTATAACTGTAATGCCGGTATTTTCAGCCAAGGCCTTAGCCACTGCAATGGTTCCTTCGGCAAAGTTAGGCATTTCAAATACTCCCACCGGGCCATTCCATACGACTGTTTTAGCTTCTTTAACAGCTTCCACAAAAAGGCTCTGTGTTTTGGGTCCTATATCCAGTCCCATCATCTCCGCCGGTATTTTATCCAGATCGCAATATGCTGCAATGGAATCATTTTTAAATTCTTTTGCTACCTTTACATCTACAGGAAGCATTAATTTTACACCTGCCGCTTCCGCTTTTTTCAGCAGCTCTGCTGCAAGCCCTACATGATCTGCATCCAAAATGGAGGTACCGATCTCATACCCTTGCGCCTTAAAGAAGGTGTAGGCCATTCCCCCTCCGATAATCAAAGTATCGACCTTTTTCAGCAGATTTTCTATAACTGATATTTTGTCTCCGACTTTAGCTCCGCCCATAATAGCCACAAATGGCCTTTCAGGATTTTCCACAGCATTTCCAAGAAATTCTACTTCCTTTTCAATTAAAAACCCGGAAACTGCCGGAAGATAATCAGCAATTCCGGCGGTAGAGGCATGAGCTCTGTGGGCCGTTCCAAATGCATCATTAACAAAGATATCAGCCAGCCCAGCCAGTTCTCGTGAAAATTCAGCATCATTTTTCGTTTCTTCTTTTCTGAATCGAACATTTTCCAGAAGCATCACTTCACCGGATTTTAATCCTTCAGCACGCTTCTTTACCTCTTCATTGACTACCTCAGGTACACTGACAAATATGATTTCTTTGCATAAAATTTCACTGATTCTGTCAGCCACCGGTTTTAAAGAATATTTCATATCCGCCTTACCATCCGGCCGCCCCAAGTGAGACATAAGAATAACTTTTGCACCGTTTTCAATTAAATATTTAATTGTAGGCATAGCAGAAGAAATTCGAATATCATCAGCAATAACTCCATCCTTCAAAGGTACGTTAAAATCACATCTGACAATTACTCTCTTGCCTGAAACATCAATATCCTTTACGGTTTTTTTCATGTTCTAATCTCCCCATAATTCATGACCTCCCCTATTTGCAAAGC
>DKLE01000066.1:4210-4812 GCA_002455605.1 Firmicutes bacterium UBA6648 | reverse complement strand
TAACCGAAAGGTCAGATGCTAAAATCTTTTTTTATTCTATTTATACCTCTGTTGATTATGCTCTGTCTACCTTATTCATATGCTTAATCAACATAAGAATCTTGCTGGAATACCCATATTCATTGTCATAGAAAGCAATCAGCTTCACAAATTTTTCATTTAACATGATTCCTTCTCTTGCATCAAATATAGAAGTATGGGAATCACCGATAAAGTCACTGGACACCACTTCATCGTCCACATATTCAATAACATCCTTCATACTTCCTTCGGAAGCTTCTTTTACTTTTTTACAAATCTCTTCATAGGTAGCTGGTTTTTTCAGCTGAATATTCAAGTCAATTACGGATACGTCAGCTACAGGAACTCTATATGAAATACCTGTCAGCTTTCCCTGTACCGAAGGAATGACAAGACCAACTGCTTTAGCTGCTCCTGTTGAAGAAGGAATAATATTGCCAAAAGAAGATCGTCCGGTTCTCCAGTCCTTCATGGAACGGGCATCGACTACCTTCTGCTTTGCTGTGGCAGCGTGAATAGTGGACATCAGTCCCTGCTCAATTCCCCAGTTATCTTCAAGCACTTTTACAAGCGGTGCCAGA
>DKLE01000066.1:0-4101 GCA_002455605.1 Firmicutes bacterium UBA6648 | reverse complement strand
ACTTTTACAAGCGGTGCCAGACAGTTTGTTGTACAAGATGCATTGGACACCACATGAATATCCTTGTTGTATTGATCGTGGTTTACACCCATTACATAAGTAGGCGTTACCTTGTCCTTAGCCGGTGCGGATATGATAACCTTCTTTGCTCCAGCTTTAATGTGCTTCATTGCAGTCTCTGTTGTAACATAAGCACCTGTAGCTTCAACTATGTACTCTGCTCCACATTCTGTCCAAGGAATGTTTTCGGCATCACTTTCACTGTATACGGGGATCTTCTTGCCATTGATAACAATTCCCTTGTCGTATACTTCCAGGCTCTTTGGAAATCTTCCAAAAATAGTATCGTATCTAAGCATATAAACCATATACTCTAAATCTGCATTACGTACATTAATTCCGCATATTTCTATATCCTCAAAATCCATTGCTGCACGTATTACAACACGTCCGATACGTCCGAACCCACTAATGCCAACTTTAATCGCCATTTTTTTCTCCTCCTAGCATTTGCTCTTAACATTTTAATTTCATAATTTTGTTTAATATCTTAACAATTTATATTATTAACTGTAATTAATAATCAATATCTTTTTCTCTTCGAAGACGAAAGAATGTTCAATTCATCCCGATATTTTGCTACAGTACGTCTGGAAATATCAATTCCTCTATCATTCAACAGCTTTACCATATCCTGATCACTATAAGGACATTTTGGATCTTCTCCTGATACTATTTCCTTAATAAAAGTTTTTATGCTTTGTGAAGAAATGCCTTCTCCCTGATTTCCGGAGACCCCGCTTGTAAAAAAATACTTAATTTCAAAAACGCCTCTCGGACTCTGCATATATTTACCATTTATAGATCGGCTTACTGTAGATTCATGTATACCTACCTCTTCCGCAATTTGCTTTAAAGTTAAGGTCTTTAAAAACTTAGGCCCCTTATCAAAAAAATCCTGCTGAAATTTTACTACAGCGCTTACCACATTATATATAGTCTGCTTTCTCTGCTCAATGCTCTTAATAAGCCATATAGCCGAATTCAGCCGCCCCGAAAGGAATTTGGTTAAATTCGGATCATTATGAGATTCCCGCAATACTTTTTCATAATAAGAACTCACCATCAGTCTAGGGGTGCTGCTCTCATTTATAGTAACTACATACTCACTGTTCACTTTTTCCACAATAACATCCGGAACAATGTATCTGGTCGTTGCTTGAGATGCAAACTGTCTGCCCGGTTTAGGTTCTAGGCTTCTAATCAGATCGCTTATCTCCTGTACCTCTTGCACACTTATTCCCAGCTCTCTGGCAATAATTGTAAGGCGATTTGCCGCAATATCCTCCAGATACTCTTTTATGACACGTTCGATGTTTTCATCTAATTCGCCCCGGTTTTCCAGCTGGATCAGCAAACATTCTTTTAAATCAATAGCTGCAACACCTGCCGGATCAAAAGCATGTATTGCATCAAGAACAATATTAACTTTTTCCTGGGAAACATTTAATGCCCGAGAAATTTCTTCCACGGTCAATGTCATATAACCATTGTCATCCAGCGATTCTATAATGTACTTTCCAATCATCCGGCAGCTTCTTTTTATTGGTGCGAACTGTAATTGAAACATTAAATGCTCCGGCAGCGTTACGTCCGATGTAACAAATTGTTCAAAGGAATATTCTTTATCATCCTTATTGTATTCACCCTGCTTATAGCTAATATCATCATATTCTCTTTCTTTTATGTGTTCAGCCCATTCTTTGCTGCTCAGTTCATTACTGCCTAATGAATTGCTGTCCAGCTCTCTGGTTCTTTCTCTCATTCCCTCTAAAGGCTCCGCATTATCGGCGTTTTCCCCTGTTTCAGAATGAGTGCTGCCCTGCTCCAGCACAGGATTAACAAGCAGCTGTTCCTGGACATAGTTGTCCAGCTCCTGCGTATTAAACTGTAAAATCTGAATAGCCTGAATCAGCTCTGGTGTCATTACAAGTTTCTGTGTTTGTTCAATTGTTAAATCGTACCCAAGTCTCATATCATACCTCAACCACAATATAAGCAAACTTACTCAAAATAATTATACTACAAAATTGTAATATTTCCACCCCAAACTAATAAGATTTAGAAAAATTAGTCAAGTTCTGGGAACCCTAATTGTCTCAATGCTTCAAAAAGTATAATATTTGCAGAATTTGATAAATTTAAGGATCGTAATCGAGTATCTCTGCTCATAGGGATCCGAATCGTCTTTTCTATATGCTCTGCAATAAATTCTTTTGGTAATCCTGCTGTTTCTCTTCCAAACAATATCATATCTTCATCTTTAAAATTTATGTCCGTATATTTTTTCCCACCTTTAGTCGTCGCCAGATAAAGCTGCCTGTCTCCGTACTTTTCCATAAAAGCCTCCAGACTTTTATGAACCTCTAACCGCACAAAAGGCCAGTAATCAAGCCCAGCTCTTTTAACACTTTTATCATCTATTGAAAATCCTAAGGGTTCCACTAAATGGAGCACACTGCCTGTTGCCGCACAGGTTCTGGCAATATTCCCCGTATTGGGCGGTATCTCAGGTTCTACAAAAACTACATGAATAGCCATTTCTTCTCCTTCCGTTTTCTTTTCATGATTTATATAAATAATATTTTATCACATTCCCCTAAAAAAAACAGCATTTACGGCTGACTTTGTGAAAATCCAAAAAAATAAAGACAAAGCAATCCAAATAGTATATAATACTCTCTATGATTTAAAGCGGCGTTGCCGACACATAATTTATCTAGGAGGTATAGAAATGAAAACAGTCAAAATAGGACTACTAGGCTTAGGTAACATTGGAACCGGCACTTACAAAACTCTTGAAATGAATAAAGTGCAGATTACTAAGGCAACCGGTCTTAATCTTGAAATCAGTAAAATCCTGGAACGAGATACTACTAGAGAAAGAGATATTACTGTTTACCAGGAGCAGTTCACCCAAGATCCCGATGAAATTTTCAAGGATTCTGAGATAAGCATTGTTATCGAGCTTATCGGAGGTATTGAACCGGCCACAACCTTTATGCTTGAAGCCATGAAAAACAAAAAAAGCGTAGTAACAGCAAATAAAGCCGCCGTTGCCGCAAACTTTCAAAAGCTGGCGGATGCAGCCAAGGCAAACGGTGTTGAATTTAGATATGAAGCCAGTGTAGGCGGAGGAATCCCTATTATAAATGCACTTACCACAGTTCTTCAGGCAAACGAATTTGTAGAAGTGCAAGGTATTGTAAACGGTACTACAAACTATATTCTTACTCAAATGACTGAGTTTGGTTTAAAATATGAAGATGTACTAAAAAAAGCCCAGGAGCTGGGCTTTGCAGAAGCCGATCCTACTGCCGATGTGGAAGGGATTGATGTAGCCAATAAGCTTTCCATTTTAATATCAATCATGTTTGACAAATATGTTGCTCCGAAGGATATCCCTACAGAAGGGATCAGCAGCATTACCCAAAAAGATATTGAAGCAGCAAAAGCTGAGGACAGTAAAATTAAATTGATCGCTTATGCCCATAAAGATGGAGATAAAATTGACTATAGAGTAAAACCTATGCAATTACACAATTCTCACCCCCTTGCATCGGTGAGCAACGAATTTAATGCTGTCTATGTAACAGGAAATGCGGTTGGGGAATTAATGTTTTACGGTAAAGGGGCAGGCCCCCTTCCTACAGGAAGTGCCGTTATGGGTGATGTGGTTGAAATTGCAAAGAAATTATATAACAATTAACAGAGGTGAAATAAATGAGTTTATACGAACAATGGCAAAATTTAATTGATAATCAAACAGATGAAACTTTTCCTGACTTCTGGGAAAAATACAGTTCTACTGAAACAAAAATTTATACAGACATCTTAGAAAATCATGAAAAAACTTTAACCGGAACTTTCCAGGAGCTTGTGTCTAAATATGAAGCGGATCCAGTTATTTTCATGGGATTCCTGGATGGTATCAATACCAGTTTGAAAACTCAGCTGAAAATTGAGGAATATGATGAAAATGCTGAAATCCAATTAGATATTGATTTCGAAAAGCTCTACTTCAATATGCTGGGTGCCGAA
>DKLE01000098.1 GCA_002455605.1 Firmicutes bacterium UBA6648 | reverse complement strand
TATTGACCAAGCTATTCCTAAAACAGAACGTCTGTATTTTTGAATTAAATCTCGATTCACCAAACTAAATAAAATATATCTATTTTGTATAATTCCATTTACATATTCTCTAAACATTTTTTATCCCCATTATTTTTTTATAAAAATAATAAATTCCATGCGTAAATATACTAAACGTGCCTCTTACTAGGCCTCTATCGTTGAGAAGTTCAGCACTCCTACTAAAATAGTAGTAAATAGATGTCGGTAGCAAAATTATTTGGAATTTATTAAAACTCTTAGCATTGTAATTTGTTAATTCAGGTAAATCCTCAACTAATTTTTTAGTTACTTTATTAATATTATGTTCTTCCAATATATATTGTCGTGCTTCTTCAATACACGTTTTTCGCAACTCCTCTTCTTCAATTAGAAGTTTAATTGCACCATACCAATCCGCAAAAGTATTATCACAAAGAACACCATTTATTTTATCTTTTACCACATATGTATATGGTTTTGAATCTGTATAAACACCAGCGCAATTAATTGATGTATACTCTAAAAACTTATTGTAATATTTACATTGGTAAAACTCGTCTGTCTTTACTACTGCTAATCCAATGCTGAAATTACCTTTTTCTACAAAATTTCTATACTCATTATAGTCCTCAAAAATAGTTTGATTATGCACATTTTCTAAAGTGCTTATGCCAGAGTCAGCCCCTATAAAAGTAAAATCTACCTTTGTCAAATAATCTTCAGCCAATTTTTTAACTACTGGAGATAATATTGTTTGAACCAATTCTGTATGTCCTGTAGATCCCGCATACAAAATCCTAATTTTATCTTCATTCTTTCCTTGTTCAAACTCTTTTTTTATATTCATAGGGACTTTATTAATTGACCATCTTTTCCCATAGCAAAAACGTATGTATTTTTCACGTATTTGATCATTGACACCCCAAAGCACATCACTATATGATAATACCTTAACTAGATTTTTTTGAATTACTTGCTCATAATATATCTGTGGACAAGCTTGACCAATAGGTACATTTAGTAAATCATCATCAAGATAATAAATAATAAATCTACCTACTTTTTTTGCTGCTTTAACTAACTGTAGGGTCATGTACTCACATCCTCTAACAGTAATAAAAACATCACACCACCTTATATCATTTACTGTAATATCAATTGTTTTTTTAAATTGTACATTGCATTTTCCTTCTATTTCTAAAGGTTTTAAGCATTCAAGAACCCCTATTTTTGCAGATGCTATCAATTCAGGACATTCAACTAATATATTCGTCATAATCAACCTTTCATTAAAAATGATATTTCCCTAATAAATACAAGAGCTTAAAAATCCAAGTTTCATATTTAGTTTGCCTATAGGCCTTTCCTCTAAAAGTATATTTCAATCTGAGGCGCAAACTGTCTTGCCCTGCAAAGAAAGCTTCTAATTCTTTTCTATATTCTTCTGATATTCTATCTTTATACAAATTATAAAAAGCTCTTAACTGTAATGTTGTTAAATCGCTGTCTTTGAACCTTAGTCTTTTTATTCTGTTATAGGTACTTTTCCAAAAATTAAGTTCATAACCAACAGAGTTACGCCCATGTTGCCTATGATAAACAGTACATTTAGGACTAAAATATACTGTTCCTATTGCAGAAGCTACCAAATAATTCCAAAAATCCAGCACAAATATATCCGGATGATTATGCATACGAAGTTCTTGCAACATTGCACGATTAAATACTTGAGTATGCCCTGGACAGATATTTTCGATCATTGCATTGTAAAAAGAAATTCCCTTTTTAGGATTTAAAGAAATTCCTATTTCCTTCAAATCTTTATCTGTAATTGCTGAACAAGAAGCAAACAATTTTGGCTTATTTTCTTTATTTTCCAATGCTTTTAAAGCAATTTGAAATTTATCACTTTGCCAAACATCATCCTGATCGCTTAAAGCAAAATACATACAATTCAAATCGCAATGATTAAATAGCTCGAGTAAACTTGCATTAACACCTAAATTTTTACCCTCAATAACCTCAAAGCCAAATTGTTCTTTATATTGTTTTAATATCTTCAATGTTCCATCGCTTGAACCATCATCTCTTATTAAAACTTTAACCTCTTCAAAATTGCTTAAATTTGTATAGCTATCTAGCTGTTCTTTCAAATATTTTTCGCCATTATATGTTGACAGCAATATTTGTATTTTCTTATTCATACCAATTATTCCCTATATTCTAAACATTATCTGTTCGTATACATTTTCTCATAATACACTCGATATTCACCGCTTATAATATTTTCCCACCATTCCTTGTTATCTAGATACCATTTGACCGTCTTCTTTATGCCTTCATCAAAAGTGGTTGTTGGTAGCCACCCAAGTTCATTATGAATTTTAGTAGGATCAATAGCATATCTCAAATCATGGCCAGCTCTGTCTTTTACATAAGTAATCAATTCTTCGCTTACACCAAGTTCTCTGATAATAGTCTTTACAACTTCCAAATTAGTTCTTTCATTGTGCCCACCAACATTATAAACTTCTCCAACCTTACCCTTATGAATAATCATGTCAATGGCTGTGCAGTGATCTTCAACATAAAGCCAGTCTCTTACGTTTTCTCCTTTTCCATAAACAGGAAGTGACTTACCATTCAATGCATTTGCAATCATGAGCGGAATCAACTTTTCAGGAAAATGGTACGGTCCATAGTTGTTTGAGCATCTTGAAATTGTTATAGGTGTTTTAAAAGTTCTATAATATGCCTGTACCAAAAGGTCTGCGCTTGCCTTTGATGCGCTATATGGACTAGATGTGTGTATAGGAGTTTCCTCAGTAAAGAAAAGATCAGTTCTATACAGAGGTAAATCACCATATACTTCATCTGTT
>DKLE01000221.1 GCA_002455605.1 Firmicutes bacterium UBA6648 | reverse complement strand
TTGATTAATTGGAATACAAACATTTTGAAGTCCTCTAACCCTTCTCATTTCGTGTCCTCCTTTATTCAACATATTATACAATATATTATCAGGAACTTTTATTTGTTACTTGTGGTTCAAAACTCAGGAATGAAAACCAACGTTTTCATGGTGGGCTTCCACATGGGTTCTCACATTAGTTAATAAGGCTTTAAGAAATAAAAAAGACCAGAAGCATTATTGCATCCTGGTCTTAAAGCACTCAAAATCTTTTTATAAGTGCTCCTCATTAAAATTTTATAGTCTGAAAAGTAATTCAGCTTTTTATTCTCAAATTCCTCTACACCTAATATACCCTTTTCTTTTAGATGAGATAATTTTTCAATCTGAGCTATTATATCTGTATCACTATTAGTAGGGGTATTTCCCCACTCCATAAATTTTATCCGTTTACACGTACATATATTTGATATGTCTGCCCATCAAGCTCAGCTTGAACAATAGCCAATCCTTTTTTTATTCCTGTCACCTGTCCATCTGCTGATACAGTAACTGTGCTTTCATCCATAGAACTCCATGTTACTTGACTGGGGTCATCGGTTAAATACAACTTTGCTTTCTCCCCTGCTTTTAAATGAACTGCCAGCCGTAAATCGTCTGCGATTCCTTCTACTACTTTAACTGGAATATATTCCTTAAAAGTACCATTTGCGCTTTCAGCATAAATATTTGCATCTCCTGCGCCAACAGCAGTTACTTTACCAGTGCTGTCTACTGTAGCCACAGATTCGTTAGTAGAAGTCCAAGTTAAGTTTTTATTGTTGTTTAGGTCAAAATAAGTACTGAGTTGAACATTTTCGCCTGTATTTAGTAATACAGATAATTTTAACTCTGTAATATCTACAAGATATCCAGTATCATCTATATCAATAGCATCTACACTAACTCCATGCTCTTTGTGTTTGCTATATATATAGACAGAATGTACTCCCAATGGTAAGTCTAATTTTTCATAAACCATAGCTAAATAAACCTGTGAGCTTGATGAAGTGTATTCTGAAAAAACTTCTTCTTTTCCATCAATAATTATACCTATATTGGGGCTACTCTTTGAAAATAAATTATTTATAATACGCAATTTGGTACCATAGAATTTAAATTTAACATAACCATCTTTTCCGCAGGCGGTAAGAGAATTATTCCAATAAAACTGATTCCCACTACCAGCACTGTATTTACTTCTTTCAGGAGTATATGTAATTCTATGATCATCTCCATCAATTCTTTGCCAACCACTCTCAGGATTCTTTAACGGCTGCCCAATTGATGCTGCCCAAGCACTAACACTAGACATCCCTAGCAGCAAGCACAACATTATAAAAATTGCTATCAATCGTTTCATATTGCTTCCTTCTTTCTTATTGTATATTTTAACAATATTGTTTCATATTCCCACCTTGCTTTCAATTCTGTTTTTCCATTTATTTGTAATATATAATTAAAAGTTTATACTCTTTAATAAGAAATCCACAGTCTCCTTTCTGCTTTTCCGACTAAAAAATGTATTAACCCTGCTTAACCAAATCAATACATTTTATTGCAGGCTATTAACTCTTCTATTAGTATTTTGGTTATGCAAAGCAACTAGAATTTTTTATTCTGGCTACATACTGTAGGCAAAGTTGTTTCTATATTTAAAGCACTGCATAATTATGATAATAACTATGCAATGCTTTGTTTTAAGACCTACTCTGGTATACTTAAAAAAATCGTAATATGTAAGGGGCATGGTTTCCCTCCATATCTAAATTTCTAGCTTGTCTAAGCAATAATAAGTCCTCACGAGTAGCGAATTTATGAATATTATGTAATATATACTTACCTTATTTGAAGGGAGGTATGAATTATGTCTGATTTAATCAACTTAAGGGGTTCTCGTTGCTGTAGATGCTGTTGCCGTCGGTGTTGTTGCAGGTGCTGTAGGTGCTGTAGGCGTTGCTAAGAATCTCTATTCTTAGCAGTCTGTTCTTGCACCCATCTAAAATTGATGGGTGCATTTTTAAACCTCCGTAAAGTCTATTCAAATAGCAATTTGCCTATCCAACCTTATGGTACCGGTATATCTTCTACGCTGGCCCGTAGCCGATCATCATTTTGCCGGCGAATAAGTCTCTCATGCTCCAATCTATATTCTAATATAAGAACGAATCAGTGAAACACCAGATATCACAAGTTATCTGTTTCCTCGTACTTTATACATTACACAGCCCTACTGATAAAAATTCCACATCAGCTCCCACGCTTAGTATGGCAATTGGGCAAAAATAACCGCTGTGGGCTTTTTTGTCTGCCTATTCTTTTCAAAAACAGCTGCTCCTGATTAAATTCTTGGAGCAGCTGATAATTAATTTATTTTACTTCTTCTTATGTTGAGAGATTCTTTAAATTACTCCCTCTATAAGTAAAAATTCGTACCTGAGCTATCTACTATAGAAGTACACAATAATTTAAATTAGTAATCATTTCTAATGTAGCTGCGAATTTCATCATACCTATTTTCTTGAATGACTTCACAGCCTTTATTCTTTCTTCTTATTTCTCTTTCGTCGCTAATCTGATTTGCACCTTTAACGAGGCTACATAAGCCTTCTTCAAGTTCTTGCAGTCCTTCGCGAACGCTTACTATTCCTTCGCACAGACAGCAATTTCGAAGTTCACACAGGCCTTCTTGAACTCCTTTGATGCCGTCTTTGATACCACAGACACCTTCTTTAATGCACATATTGCTTCTGTAATCACATTCAAATTCGAAGTCTTTTAACCCATCAATTACATCGCGTAAACCTTCTTGACTCTTACAGAGCCCTTGTTCAATACATTTTATACCCTCACGAATTCTACAACAGCATATGTCATCAAGGCCATCCTGGATGTTTTTAATACCCTCTTTGATTTTGCAGATGCCTTTTTTTATTTCATTAATATCATCCACTCTGCAGAAGTCGCAGTTGCATTGTCTATCTTTATACATTTTTCATCACCTTTTAATATAATATTGACCTAAGTTAGGTATAGTATAATTATATGATGAATTAAATGAAAGTGTTAAAAAAGGTAACATTTACTCCTGCACTTTCTCGTCCTGCCTCCAGACAAAACAAAAAAGACCCGAAAGTCTCTAGTTTTAGAGGTGTAAAACACCCCATAATAACACTTTTAAATTATATTCTGTTCAGTTTGCCTATTCTCAATCAATTCACATTCAACGTGACAGCTCTGTCTGATGCAGTGTAATATATGCAAATTGGCACTCTCTGATATACTTAAAATAAATATCTAAATCATGTTCTTTGCGAAAAATTATTTTATCAATAATCTCTGAATAAAGTTCTCTTGTTTATCTTTTCAATTTTCTTTAATATTGAGATTTCATCATCATATTTGGATTTCATTTGCTGTATACAATACCAAGACCTAGTTAAACGTACCATCTTTCTTATACTTATTTCGTGATACTGCTTTGCCACCGCATCCAGCACATTCAATTATCAATTATCGGTTCATGGTTTTAAGTAAATCTGCCCTTCAATTCCTTTATTACGTACTAATTTAGACAGAATTGTATTTTTCTGTGATCTGTTTTAAAAGAAGGATGCTCTCTGATTTAATCATATCGTTTGCATAAATTCCCTTACCTGCATATTCAATTGATTTTTGAGCAAAGTGTGCCGCTTCTAAATAATGATCCGATTCCAGCATTTTTTTTGAAAGGTTCCTATAAGCGTAAGAAAGAAGAGCGAAGAACTCATCAGAAAGCTCCGGCGGATAGCACTCTTCCATTTCAATGATTTTATGATCGTCACCGTTTGAAAGGTACCTTTTTGCTGCAACAAGCTGTGACAGCACACCTTCGGTGGGATTTAGCATAAGCTCATTGAGAGGGACTTCAAGAACCTCACAAAGATATGCTAGTGTTTTTATGGAAGGGGTGGCGCTTCCATTTTCGATTTGACTTAACATATTCCGCGTAATAAAATCACCGACAAGCTCGCTTTGCGTCATCTTCTTGGCTATTCTAGCTTCTTTAATTCTTTTGCCTAGTTCAATTGCATTCATACAATCACCTTAAATACGTAAATATAATTTACCTAAAGCTTATCAGATATTTGCTAAAGAATCAATCATTTTTAAAGAACACTATATTTTAAAGGCTCCTAACTTAATGCGTTCAAGGATAGATGTTGACAAAAATTATAAAAAAATATATAATAAAGGTAAATGTGATTTAACTTCGGGCGATAGGAATTTCTTTATTGTTTATTTCATTTATGGTAATATATAGAAAAACCTATTTTCGGAGAAATATTTCAATAAATATTTAATGATTAATCAAGGAGGAAACTTTATGGCTGAGTGGTGGAATGGACTGGATGAGGTGCTGAAAATTCTATATTGCATCGCAATACCGGCGACTTTAATTATGGTCATTCAAACAATCCTTTCTCTGGTGGGTGGATTTGAAGGCGGTGCTGGCGTTGATTTCAGCGATACCTCCGGACTTGATTTTGACGGAAGTTCCGATATCGGTGAGCTTTCCGATGCATCCGATTTGGGAGGAGATGACTTTTTCGGTGATGGAGGAAATCCCACGGATTTTTCGATTATGAGTATGTTTACCGTGCAGGGCATTGTAACCTTTCTAACGGTAATGGGATGGACTTCCATTGTAGCAATCAGTTCGGGAACTCCCGCGGCATTTAGCATTATTGTAGGAATTGCATTTGGCTTTCTGGCTATGTTTGCCGTGGCAAAGCTGATTCATATTTCGGGTAGGCTCACAGAGAACGGTACTTTAAATCTGAAGAATGCGATCGGTGAAAATGGAAAGGTGTACATACCGATCCCGGCGGAAGCTGCCGGGGAAGGAAAAGTTAACCTCTATTTGCAGGGACGATATACGGAATGTGATGCTATTACATTTGAGAAAGCGCAGATTCCCACAGGGACAATGGTAAGGGTTACCGATGTAAGAAACGGTGTCCTTATTGTAGAAATAGATAAGTAAAGTAAAGGAAAAAGGGAGGAATTTTTATGGGAATTCAAGTTTTAGTCGCAGTATGCATCATTGCAGTGATCCTGCTTACAACCATTATAATCATCTTGTCACGGTACCGAAAGTGTCCGTCTGATAAGGTAATGGTTATCTATGGTAAGGTTGGATCGGATAAGGATGGGCAGACAAGAAGCGCAAGGTGTATTCACGGGGGTGCTGCATTTATCATTCCGGTTTTACAGTCCTATCAATATATGGATCTGACACCGATTTCAATTAGCGTAGACTTAACACAGGCTCTTTCAAAGCAGAATATTCGAATTGATGTTCCATCTAGATTTACAGTTGGTATTTCAACGGAACCGGGTGTTATGCAAAATGCGGCAGAACGGCTTTTAGGTCTGGGCCTGAAAGAAATTCAGGAACTGGCGAAGGATATTATCTTTGGACAGCTTCGTTTGATTATTGCAACGATGGATATTGAAGAAATCAATACGGACAGGGATAAGTTCTTACTTGCCGTATCCAATAACGTAGAAATTGAACTTAAGAAAATCGGCCTAAGATTAATCAACGTAAATGTTACCGATATCAACGATGAATCGGGCTATATTGAAGCACTTGGTAAGGAAGCTGCTGCAAAAGCGATCAACGACGCAAAGAAGAGCGTTGCAGAAAAAAATAGAGACGGTGAAATTGGTCAGGCAAATGCACACAGAGATCAGCGTATCAGCGTAGCGGCTGCAAATGCATCTGCCGTTGATGGTGAAAATACAGCGAAGGTTGAAATTTCTCAGTCAGAAGCAAGACGTAGAGAAAAAGAGGCGGAGGCATTAAAAATCGCTACGGCAGCAGAAGCGGTTCAGGCTGCTAAAGCAAAGCAGGAAGCCTATATTGCGCAGCAGGAAGCAGAACATACGCGTGCAGAATTAGAAAAGGCAACTCAGACCGCCGATGTTATCGTGGCGGCGCAGATTGCAAAAGAGCAGGCTGAAATCGCAGCGGAAGCAGAAGCAGAAGTAATGAGACGGAGAGCCCGCGGTGAAGCAGATGCCATCTTTGCTAAGCTCGATGCAGAAGCCCGTGGTTCAAGAGAAATCCTTGCAAAACAGGCAGAAGGTATGAAGCTATTAGTCGAAGCAGCAGGCCAGAATGCAGATGCGGCAGTTAAGCTCATCATTGCAGATAAACTGGAGGAATTGACCAGAATCCAGGTTGAAGCAATTAAAAACATTAAGATTGATAAAATTACGGTTTGGGACAGCAATGGTACCAATGATCAGGGCAAAACCTCAACTGCAAACTTTTTATCCGGTTTGATGAAATCCATACCGCCAATGAACGAATTATTTCAGCAGGCAGGAATGGAACTGCCGGAATTCCTTGGCAAGGATCTTGAGAGAATGAAGAGAGCGGAAGCCATTGGAGAAAACGGAGCAGATTCTGAAGAAAAAGACAAATCCGAGTCTGAGCTCACAGGGGCTGCATACGACGCATCGGCCATAGGGGAAGGTAAGCCTGAGCAGTAAATTTTAGACCGAACGTTTTAAAAGGGGTGTAAAAAGATAACCTCCTGAGCGGTGTATTTGCATTTGCAAGGGGGTTTTTATTCTATCTAACCAAAAGAGCTACCACTGATAAAGTGGTAGCTCTTTTGGTATAGCTTATGTGAAA
>DKLE01000268.1 GCA_002455605.1 Firmicutes bacterium UBA6648 | reverse complement strand
ATGGTATTTATACTTATAAGGGAGTAAGCTTTACAGGAAAACAAATACCCAAAGTAGACAGCAGCCGATGTAAGGAGATAAAAGCAGAAAATAATGTAGTAACCTTTCAAAAGAATTCTTATTATAAATATACAACAAAGGATGGAATTGCTCATTGCATGGCATCTGGGGAGAATTCTTTAAATACTTCTTATTCTGATGCAATATCTGGAAATACAGATAATATAAGCCACCTGGCTAGTTGGTTTTGGGAAATCTTATCAAGTAAAGAGTCCGTTTATATTGGATTACATTATTCAGAAGAAGAGCAAAAACAATATCTGGATGATGCTGGAGTGAAAAAAGGTTTTTTTACTGTGCAGGTTGGTGATAGTAAGGCAACGCATTATTATTCAAATGCAGATGTAGCAATTCGCCCTAAATGGCATTATGATGAAAGATATAAAGCCATGACTACAGGAGGTTTGCTTATTGATAATCAGCCGGGGGATGTGTTTGTTGTAGATGGAAAAGAATATATCCTA
The DNA here is from genome assembly GCA_002455605.1 of Firmicutes bacterium UBA6648. Classification (GTDB taxonomy): domain Bacteria; phylum Bacillota; class Clostridia; order Peptostreptococcales; family Anaerovoracaceae; genus Aminipila. Next base: position 2,174 of record DKLE01000268.1, on the reverse strand, counting down.
AGTGAAAATCGCACTTTAGATGTCCCATATGGAGCGGATATTTTTGATATTGAATATCCACATATGCGTGAACTAAAAAACAACCAATAAAATATTCAATTATAAAAACAACAATGGTTAGGTTTCTTCCCCTGAAAAAATATTAGATAAAATGTAAAAAAAGAAGGATAGCACATGAATATAAACACGTTAAATGTTTCTTCAAAATCGGCAAATTCCAAGAGAGGGATGCATCAAAAAGCTGCATCTGCTCTTTTAGATATACAGACAAAGTCTAAAGAATACAGGGTAGATACGTTTACTCGTTCCAACAGGGGAAATAGCGTAGATTCATTGTCAGAATCCAAAGCTAAAATGCTAGACGGAATGGTGGGAAATGATATACTGGATGTATTCAATTTCGGAGAAGTAATACCCTGTAGCAATGGTATTTATACTTATAAGGGGATAAGCTTCACAGAGAAACAAATACCCAAAGTAGACAGCATCCGGTGTAAGGAGATAAAAGCAGAAAATAATATAGTAACCTTTGAAAGGGATTCTTATTATAAGTATACAACCAAAGATGGAATAGCTCATTGCATGGTATCTGGCAAAAACTCTTTAAATACCCCTTGGTCAGATGCGATATCTGGAAATGCTGATAATGTGAGCTATATGACTGGCCGTTTTTGGTCATTATTAACTGGTAGGGCATCTGTTTATATTTCGTTGGATTTTTCACAAGAAGAACAGAAGCGGTACTTAGATAATGCAGGGATTAAAAATGGTTTTTTTACTGTGCAGGTCGGAGATAGTAAGGAGAAATATTATTATTCCGGAGGAGATACTGTAATTCATCCGAAATGGGAGTATGATGAGCATTTTGCGGCGATAACTTCCATAGGAGGCCTTTTTAGTGAAGAAAAGCCCGGAGACATTTTTGAGATTGACGGAAAAGAATATGTTTTAAGTGATAAACACACTTTATACATACCATATGGAGCAGATATTTTTAATATCCAATATCCGAGTAAAGAAGCTAGTCTGACATGAATTAATCTGTTTTAGTAAATAAATAGCATGGAAAGTTATATAATGAAACAAGGTGGAGTTTTTCTTAACCTTGTTTTCGTTTTTGTTCAGTTTAATAGAGAATATTTATAAATAAGATCTAAAATCACATTTCATGCCCCTAAAACAACATTTCATGCTGATGCTGTTGCTTAAGTACAGATAAAGTGATATAACCGGGGCGAGGGGAGGGTATATTGAATAGTAAAAAAATCGATTTAAGGAGGGGTGGAAAGTGAAAATAAAGACATGGGAGATTCCTTTTAAATCGGCATACTACAGAAAAAAAATAAATCAAAAATCAGCTTTAAAGCCGCATGCAGCATTAAAAGAATCACGAGTAGATGCCATTATTCGTTCCAATGGTACAAGTGGAATAAATTTAACGGAAAAATAAAAATAAAGGATAACATTTGTAAATGTTATCCTTTATTCATTGTAACACAGTCATAGCTGTTTTATATTCCGCATACTTCTCCTAACACTTTTCCTATGGCATCGTAAATAATAAGGTTGGCCTTATGATCGTACTGCGTTTGTGATTTATTGATCAAAACTAAACTTTTTCCATGGAAGTAGTTGATTAGTCCCGCAGCGGGATAAACAACTAAAGAGGTTCCTCCTACGATCAAGGTATCTGCGTTTGATATAGCATCAACTGCCCCTTGTATTACGTTATCGTCTAAGCATTCTTCATAGAGAACAACATCCGGTTTTACTGTGCCGCCGCATTTTTTACAAACCGGGATTAAAGTCTTTATTCCTTCTTTATCTTTACAGTTTTCAGGCTGCATGATGTAGCTTAAATCATAAGGCTCGCCGCATCTCATACAATTGTTTCTGAGCACGGAGCCGTGCAATTCATATACAGCCTTGCTTCCCGCCAGTTGATGTAATCCGTCTATATTTTGAGTAACAATTGCCTTCAGTTTTCCTTCGGATTCCAGCTTAGCAAGGGACAGATGAGCTTTATTCGGCTTTGCATCAGTGTAAATCAGGTTATTTTTATAATAATCATAAAAGGTTTCCAAATGGCCGTTAAAAAAACTGTGTGACAGCATTGTTTCAGGAGACTGCCCATATTTCTGAACAGCATTGTAAAGCCCGGTTTCAGAACGAAA
>DKLE01000279.1:562-4682 GCA_002455605.1 Firmicutes bacterium UBA6648 | reverse complement strand
ATTGCCTTTTATTATTTACAGGGATTGACAATGGGGCTGGCATATGTTGCACCGATTGGTCTGCAAAATTTATTTGTTATTAATACCGCATTGACTCAAAAAAGAAACAGAGTATTTCTCACTGCATTAATTGTTATTTTCTTTGATGTTACTTTGGCTTTAGCTTGTTTCTTCGGCGTAGGTGCGATCATGAAGCAATCCAAGCTTTTGGAAATGGCGGTGCTTCTGATCGGAAGTATTATTGTCATTATGATAGGAATTAGTTTAATTCGGGCCAAGGATACCATGGACAGCAGCACCGATGTTAATATACCGATTTTTAAAGTGATCTCTACAGCCTGTGTGGTAACTTGGTTTAACCCGCAGGCGATTATTGACGGAAGTATGATGCTTGGAGCTTTTAAAGCAACCCTTCCGATGGGACAAGATTTAAGTTTTATACTGGGCGTTGCCTCTGCGTCCTGTCTCTGGTTTATGGGGATATCCGCAGTGATTTCACTTTTCAGTGCTAAAATCACTGATAGTGTTTTAAGAGTAATTAACATTGTATGCGGTGTGGTTATCGTTATATATGGGGGAAAATTGGGATTGAACTTTCTAAACATACTTTTTTAAAAGATAACTCCAAATAAAAAATCAATGATAAAAAAGAAGAAATCTGTTGGAATTGATGAATTCAATATCAGCGGTTTTTTTCTTTTTATTTCTGGTTTTATTTTTTATGAAATTGTGATAATATATAATGTAAATTTTAAAAAATGACTGGAAGAGGATAAGAATGTTTGACGGAAATATTGACAGAAGTTATGTAACCACATACTATAAGAGAAAATTTAATCCGACCAGAGCGGTAGAAAAAGATATTACAATAGGCGATGTTGCACATGCATTGTCGTTAATATGCAGAGCAAATGGTCATTTAAATATATTTTTTTCAGTAGCCCAGCATTCCATTAATTGTGCTATGGAGGCAAAGGAAAGAGGCTTTTCTAAAAAAATTCAACTGGATTGCCTGCTGCATGATGCTTCAGAAGCTTATATAGGCGATGTAATAACCCCCTTGAAAATTCAACTAAATACGTATAAGGATTATGAGAAAGCGTTACAGGCAACTGTATTAAAGGCATTGGGTGTAGGACCGCCGAAGGAAGAAGATGAAAAAATTATAAAAGAAATTGATAGCTGCATGCTTTACCATGAATTTAAACTGCTTCATGGAGAATTAGTTTTCAAAACGGAACCTGAAATTCATATTACCATCAGTGAAACCGAGGTTCCTCATAACCAGATCGAAGCTCAGTTTATACAATTATACAGAGAATTAAAAAAGTATTAATAGCTATTATAGTTTACCGTAAAGAAGAGGATGAAGAATTGATTAAAGAAAGAAATGTAGCATTAAGTGCGATTTTTACAGTGATTACCTTTGGAATATATGGAATTTATTGGTTTATTTGTATGACAGATGAAGCAATAGCTCTTTCAGAGGATAGGGGAGCATCCGGTATTCTTGCCTTTATTTTCAATATCATTACCTTTGGATTGTATGGATGGTATTGGGCTTATCGAATGGGAGACCGGTTGGAAATGGCTAAACAAAGAAGAGGTATAGCGTACAGCTCAACCAATAATGGAGTCATCTATTTAATTTTGTCTGTTTTAGGCCTAGGCTTGATCAGCTATATTTTCATTCAGCTTGAGTTAAATAGATTTTCGGCAGGAAAACTAAATAGCCGAGTTTCTATATAAGATAATTGGATATTAAAGGATTAAAAAGCTTATGGTATAAAAATACCGTAAGCTTTTTTCAATAACATGTGGTGAAAAGAAGAGATTTTATAACAAATATCATATCTGTGAAACCTGCATGTATATAAGTAGATTTTAAAAGGAAAAATAAAGACAAGATCAGTCAATGGGATCAAGTATCTGGCAAATATTTGATGGAGCTATTCATATATTTATGATATAATAAATAAAAAAATGTGTCGAAAGGGGGAGAACATGTGTCATTAGAGATGGGAGTAGGATATATAGCAGGGAATTGGCCAGTTATATGGGTAATTGTAGCTATTATATTTGGTATTATAGAAGCTGTGACGATGGGGCTTGCCACTATTTGGTTTTGTGGCGGTGCCGTAGCTGCAGCATTAGTGGCCATGATTGGTGCTCCGGTGGGCGTGCAATTTGCACTGTTTTTTATTGTGTCAATAGTGCTTTTGTATTTTACAAGACCTATTGCTCAAAGAAAATTGAATGTTTCCGTAGAAAAAACTAATTCAGATGCTTTAATCGGCAAAATTGGATTTGTTACAGAATCCATTAATGCCTTTTCAATGGGGCAGGTAAAGATCGAAGGTAAAGAGTGGACTGCTATTGCCGAAAACAGGGAACTTGTCCTGGATAAAGGAGCAAAAGTAACAGTATGCAGAATTGAAGGGGTAAAGCTGGTAGTTGTACCAGCCTTAGAACAAAAAGAAGACAACATTTGATGGAATTATAAGGTTAGATTAGGGAGGAAATATTATGTTTCAGTATATTGCAGGATTATTATTGATAATAATTGTTATATTCTTATTGGTTACCAATATCAGAGTAGTACCACAGGCCAGAGCTTATGTGGTTGAACGTTTAGGAGCATATAATGCTACGTGGCAGGTAGGACTTCACTTTAAAATACCTCTAATTGATAAGATTTCAAGAAAGGTATCATTAAAAGAACATGTTATTGATTTTCCGCCTCAGCCGGTTATCACAAAGGATAATGTAACGATGGAAATCGATACAGTTGTGTATTATCAGATTACAGATCCGAAGCTATACACTTATGGTGTTGAAAATCCAATGGCTGCTATTGAAAATTTAACGGCAACCACCCTTAGAAATATCATTGGTGAATTGGAGCTTGACGGAACGCTTACAAGCCGTGAACATATAAACGGAAAAATCAGATTGGTTCTTGATGAAGCTACTGACGCTTGGGGAATCAAGATTAATCGTGTGGAAGTAAAGAACATTACACCACCAAGAGATATTCAAGTTGCCATGGAAAAGCAGATGAGGGCGGAAAGAGAACGAAGAGAAGCTATTCTTCGTGCGGAAGGCGAAAAGAAATCAGCTATTCTTATCGCGGAAGGCCACAAAGAAGCAGTAATTCTTGAGGCTGAGGCTAAGAAGCAATCAGTAATTAAAGCAGCAGAAGGTGAAGCACAATCCATTCTTATGGTACAGAAGGCTACAGCAGATGGAATTAAAATGATAGTAGAGTCAGCACCTAGTAAGGAAGTTCTTGCTATCAAGAGTATGGAAGCATTTGCGGCGGCCGCAGACGGAAGAGCAACCAAGATTATTATTCCATCCGATATACAGGGTGTAGCTGGTCTGGCTACTTCTTTTGCGGAATTGGTGAAAGATGATGATAGAATGCATAGAAGTGCACAGCCAAAGATTAGTGATAAATAACAGCAGATAAAAATGGTGTAACTAAGGTTATACCATTTTTTTTTGTACGCAATTAAGTATGGAGCAATTAGAATATTCAAATAAGTATATTGTGAAAAGTTCTATTTTATGGTATTGTGATCTAAATTTAACTTTTACTGTACAACAGGAGGTAGTTTATGCGCAGCATTAAATTAAAAATACTTACAGCAATTATTTTATTGGTCTCGATTTCACTTGTAATAGTAGGCGGGACATCTATTTTTTTAAATTACAACAGTACAATGGATTTGTTAGAGCAGACTATGATTGAGACAGCAGATTTAGCATCCAAGCGCGTTTCAAAAGAATTGAAAGCTTATGAAAATATAGCTGTGGAAGTGGGCAGTATTGCAAGGCTGGCGAATTCTGACATATCCATTTCAGATAAAAAAAACTTAATCGATCAAAGAGCTGCCACTCACGCATTTCAGAGAGGAAACATTCTTGATGCTGACGGAAACAGTATTTTTGACGGAAACAATTACAGCGACAGAGTATATTTTAAAGAAGGTATGAATGGAAATGCTTATATTTCCGAACCGGTTGTAAGCAAAGTAACCGGAGAACTGACTATTATTATTTCCGCACCTCTTTGGGAAGGCGGTACGCCGGGAACGACAGTGGTAGGTGTTGTTTA